>JAAZAW010000038.1 GCA_012514125.1 Phycisphaerae bacterium
CCGCCGGTGTTGGAATAGACTTCGGTATCCAGAACAAGGGCGTTTACATCGCGGTTCATCGCCATGACATGGTCGAGTCCGCCGTAGCCGATGTCATAAGCCCAGCCGTCGCCTCCGATGAGCCAGACACCTTTGGTTACAAGGTAATCGGCCAATGTTTCAAGTCGACGAGCCGACATGTCGGTGATGCCGGCGAGTTTTTCTTTGAGCGTTCGAACACGTTCCCGTTGCAGGGCGATTCCCGCTTCGTTGCTCTGGTCCGCGTGCAGGATTTCCTCTGTCAATAATTCGCCGACACGTCCTTTCAGGCTGGTAAGTAATTCTCTGGCCTGTCGAGTATGAGTATCGACGGCCAGGCGAAATCCGAAACCAAATTCGGCATTATCCTCGAAAAGTGAATTGGACCACGCAGGGCCCCTGCCGTCGCGATTGGTGGTGTAAGGAGTTGTCGGCAGGTTTCCGCCATAGATGGATGTACAACCGGTGGCATTGGCGATCAGAATTCTGTCACCGAAGAGTTGGGTCAGCAAACGGATATATTGCGTTTCACCGCAGCCTGCGCAGGCGCTGGAATATTCGAACAACGGCGTCAGGAACTGTGACGTTTTGACGGTAACTTTTTCCATTGCAGCCCGATCAGGTTCGGGCAGACTCAAGAAAAACTCGTAGTTTTTTCGCTGCTGTTCGAGGTTGGGTTCTTTGGGCATCATATTGATTGCCTTATGCGACGGATTTGATTTATCCTTCGCAGGGCAAGTCACGACGCACAACTTGCACCCGGTGCAATCTTCCGGTGCGACCTGAATCGTAAACTTTTTCCCTTTAAAATCACCGGCTTTATAATCGACGGATTGAAAACCTTCCGGGGCATCGGCTAGTTTTTCCGCATCGTAGACTTTTGCCCGAATCGTGGCGTGCGGGCAGACCATACTGCACTTGTTGCATTGAATGCAAACGTTAGGGTCCCAGATGGGAATATCGGCGGCGATATTTCTTTTTTCCCATTGGGTGGTTCCCAGGGGCCAGGTTCCGTCGGGCGGAAAGGCGCTGACGGGCAAGGTGTCACCTCGGGCTTCCATCATGACGGCAGTAACATCTTTTATAAATTCCGGCGCGTTTTCAGGAACGGGGAAACTTCGGCGACGAGTGGCAGTCACAGCCGCTGGAACTTTGACTTCATATAAATGCGACAGGGTATGGTCCACCGCTTCGAAGTTTCGTTTGACGACTTCATCGCCTTTTCGGCCATAGGTCTTTTTGATGGACTGTTTGATTTTATCGATGGCCTGTTCGCGGGGCAGAACACCGGAGATGGCAAAGAAACACGTTTGCATGATGGTATTGATGCGGTTGCCCATGCCGGTATCGGAAGCGACCTTGTAGGCGTCGATGACATAAAACTTCAGGTGTTTCTCGATAATGGCTTGCTGCACCTCGTTATTCAAATGCTGCCAGACTTCGTCCGGACCGTAAGGCGAGTTGAGCAAAAAGACCGCCCCCTCGGCGGCATGAGTCAGGATGTCCATCCGTTCAAGAAAAATAAATTGGTGACAGCCGATGAAATTAGCTTTGCGAATCAGGTATGACGACCGAATAGGTCGCGGACCGAAACGCAAATGCGAGATGGTCATTGCACCGGACTTTTTTGAATCGTACACAAAATATCCCTGGGCGTAATTATCGGTTTCTTCACCGATGATTTTAATGGAATTTTTATTCGCCCCCACCGTGCCGTCGGCTCCGAGGCCGAAGAAAACGCTGCGGACCACATCGGCCGGTTCGATATCCCAGTCCTGATCGACGGCAAGTGAGGTATGGGTAACATCGTCGTCGATACCCACCGTAAAATGATTTTTCGGAACGTCTTTTTTCAATTCGTCGAAAACGGCTTTGACCATAGCAGGGGTGAATTCCTTCGAGGAAAGACCATACCGTCCGCCAATGACCGTGACTTCGTTTTCAGGCCTTGAATAATCATTTTCTTTCGCCTCCAGCATCGCGGCGATGATATCCAGATACAACGGCTCGCCCGGCGCTCCGGGTTCCTTGGTGCGATCGAGCACCGCAATGGCCCGGGTCGTTTCAGGTAAAGCGGCCGCAAAAGCTCTGGCGGAAAAAGGCCGATACAATCGGACCTTGAGGACACCGACTTTTTCATCTTTTGCGCTGAGGTACTCAACCGTTTCATGAGCGACTTCGGCGCCCGAACCCATGAGCACGACGACACGCTGAGCCTGGGGATGACCTACATAATCAAAAAGATGATATTCCCTGCCGACTTGTTTTGCGAAACATTCCATCGCCTCTTGCATTATTTCTGGACATGCCAGATAGAACGAATTGGCAGCTTCACGATTTTGAAAAAAGGTATCGGGATTCTGAGCCGAGCCTCTTAGCACCGGGCGATCGGGCGTAAGCGCGCGGTCGCGATGGGCTTTGATCAGGTCTTCGTCCATCATGGCCCAAAGATCGTCGTCGGAGAGTTCCTCAATCTTAACCACCTCATGCGAGGTTCGAAAACCATCGAAAAAATGAAGAACGGGCACACGCGAGCGAAGGGTTGCGGCGTGTGCAATCAGTGCCAGATCATGGGCTTCCTGTACCGAACCCGAAGCCAGCAGTGCAAATCCTGTTTGCCGACAGGCCATGATATCCGAATGATCACCGAAAATCGAAAGGGCATGAGTGGCAATCGTTCGAGCAGAGACGTGCATGACAAAGGCATTGAGTTCACCGGCGATTTTGTACATGTTGGGAATCATCAACAAAAGTCCCTGCGAAGCGGTGAAGGTGGTCGTCAACGCTCCTGCCTGAAGCGCACCGTGAACCGCGCCGGCGGCCCCGGCTTCGGATTGCATCTCGGCGACATCGGGCATAAACCCCCAGATATTTTTCTGCCCTCGGGCTGACCACTCGTCCGCCCATTCGCCCATGGGCGAAGAAGGAGTGATCGGATAAATGGCAATCACCTCGCTGAGTCGATGAGCGACTCTCGCAACCGCTTCATTGGCGTCCACGGTAATCATTTTTGCTCCTTCGGAACAGGCGACAAACTACAGGCTGAGACTACGGGTCGGAGCAATCCATTAACCACCCGTAAAACCGGCATCTCTCGCCCGTCCCCCCAAAAACATCGTATTATCTTCCCGAGGCCCGTAGCCTCTCTATCTTTGATACGTGCCGATGAGTTCCCCTTCCGCCAGCACGTGATCTTTGATCGCCGCAAGCAGTGATTTTTTATCCATACCGGGATCGAGGTCCAGCGATTCATCCAGCGCATAGAGTTTAAAATGATAATGATGGACCCCGTGACTTTTGGGCGGCATGGGGCCGATATAGCCGATACCGCCGGATGAATTTTTCCCCTGGAGCGCTCCATTGGGCGATGAAAGTGTGGGCATATCCGGAATATCCTGCTTAAGCTCACGAACATTTGCAGGAATTTTATAAATGACCCAGTGCACAAAAGGCTCTGCCAAAGGCGCGTCGGGATCATCGACAATCAAAGCCAGTTCTTTTGTTCCCTCAGGCACATCCGACCAGGAGAGAGGCGGCGATATATTTTCACCTTCGCCGGTGAATCTGGTTGGAATTCGTTGACCGTTTTCGAACGCGCTGCTTTGGACATTGATTTTTCCAATAACCTTCATGGCTCCTCCTGTATCCGTATCGACATTTACACGAACACCATTTTCGACGTCGACATCGACATCCACACCGACTGCTCTGTTGACCCTGACTTTGCCTTTGACATTCACACCCTTGGGAGAATTGGAGTCCGGCGTTGTCATGGAACTTCCATTGGTTTGCGAATTTGATTGTGAAGTGTCTTTTTCACATCCCAGCAGACTCAGCGTAACGATCCCCGCAATGATCCAGAATCGAACGATAAAATTGTCCACACAACAATACCGCATAGCCCACCTCAATCGTACCGGAATTATCCTTCCCTCATTATAACCGCCCCGACGTTTCAATCAACCCATCATCTTCCAATATGTTTCCCACAGCAAAGAGTGCACATCATCCGAATGGAACACAAGAGGATCAAAAAACGTATCCCCTCTCTTCCGTCCGGTCCCGCCCCTCCTCAGAACCAGGGTCCTGAAGTCTGGCGGCGAAGGTGGATTTCATCCATGACGGCGTTGCCGCGATGCGTGACCAGATATAAGACAAGCTCCGCAATTTCCTGCGGCGCGATCAGGTCGTCTTTTTTGATGTCGGGGCGAACTCGCGTGACCATTTCGGTATCGACACCGCCCGGGCAGATCACGTGGACACGGATGTTTTCATTTTTTAATTCCTCGGCCAGCGCGATCGACATGCCGCGAAGGGCGTGCTTGGATGCGCCGTAGGCGGTTTGAAGAGAATAACCCTTGACGCCTACGACGGAAGCGATATTGATGATGTAACCGCGCCCCAGATTGCCGAGCCAGGGAATGACTTCACGACAGAGGATATAAGGTGCTCGCGCGTTGACAGCCATACAGCGGTCGTAGTCGGCGGTAGTGGTTTCGGTGAGTTTGGCGGAATGGGTGACACCGGCGTTGTTGATCAGAATGTCGATGCGACCGAAACGATCTCCGGCGGAACGAATAAGATTGATGAGCGAACCTTCGTCGGTCATTTCGGTGGGAACAACCATTGCCTTGCCGCCGGCCTGGGAGACCAACTTGGCAGTATCGTTGAGCGCTTCGATATCGCGGGCGGCCAGAACCACCGAAGCGCCTTCACCACCCAGAGCAACCGCAATCGCTCGTCCGATGCCGCGGCTTGCGCCGGTGACCACCGCGACTTTTTCCGCCAATCGTTTGTTCATAATTTCACCTTTTCTTCGTCGAGGTTTATGCGTAAACTGTATCCATAGATTAAAGGTTTGACAGATGAAATCAAGGAGATTCGACATGAATGTATTCGAAGCCATCAAGAACCGGCGAAGTGTCCGAAGCTTCAGCGATCGCGCGATTCCGGCGGAGGTCCTGGAAAAGATGAAACTGGCGATACGATATGCGCCGTCGGCCTGCAATTTCCAGCCGTGGCATTTTATCATTGTGACCGATGCAAAACTTCGCGGGAGTCTGGCCCAAGCGGCAAACGATCAGCTCTGGATGGCCCAGGCGCCGGTGACCATGGTCGCATGCGGATTTGCGGATCAGGCGTACAAGAAGATGGGCGGATACGACAACAGTATCGATATCGATCTGGCGATCGCGCTGGATCATCTGTCGCTGGCGGCGGTGGAAGAAGGATTGGGCACGTGCTGGATCGGTGCGTTTAAGGAAGAAGAAGTCAAAACGATTTTGAACATTCCGAACAATGTCAAGGTTGTCGGAATGATGCCGGTGGGATATCCGGCGACGGCGAATCTGATTCGTCCGATCGATGAATCACGGCGAAAAGCCGATTCAGAAATTTTCAGCACCAACAGCTTTGGGCAATAGAACATCCGACGCCTGAAGTTCAATTTTTGTTACGATGAAGTTCGTCCAGTATCTTGATCAGTTGCGATTTTGTCGCGGCGTTGCCGAGTTCGGGATATTCTTCCTGACGGGCAACGATGGCAGAGGCGATTTGTGAAGGATCCGACCCCAGCCCCAGATGCGAATGGAGATTGATAATCAGAGCCTGCCAATATCGGATATCCGCTGGTGAAAAAAGGCTCAATAATTCCATCGATTTTCCCGCCGACTCAAAATACTTTTTTTCGACAAGCAAGGTCTGCGATATCGCCAGTTGAACATCAGGAGATTTCCGTTGATCGGGGGTGAGCTTGGCCGCCAGCGATCTTGCATCGTCATATTGACCGGCATCAACCGCGACGATCACCTCAAATTCCCGCAAGCGGTTCAATTGAGATGATGGAATGTTTTGATTTTTGCCCAATGCGTTTATCGCTGTTCGGGAAAGCAAAAATGCGCCCTGAGTCAAATCGCCGAATCGTGTCATCGGGTCCGCATGGGTATCGAGAATAAACCGATGGATCGATTCAAGGACTCCCAGGACGATCGCGGCTTGTTGCTCCGCAGGCAGTTCATTTTGGTCGATCATTTTCATTGCCAGGCTCATAGCTTCGATTTGACCGGCGGGTGTTTGCGTCTGCACCAGTGTCGATATTTCCAAAGCAATGGCCGACTTGGAAGTCTGCTGGTATCGCGCGAGTACGGGCCGATATTTTTCCATGAGTTCTTTTGCATGTTGTCCGCGACCCAGACCCGGATCCGCCAGCACATTAGCCGTTGCGAGAATCGCCCCTGCGAGCAACTTCACTTGAGCGTCGTCGAGTTTCCATGTTTCTATTTTATCGGGCTGAGCCTGCCTGGCCGAGGCGATCGTCATCATTTCATGGCAAAGAGTCTGGATTTGTTCCGCCAGATCATTTCCCGACATTCGCGTGGTGGGATGGGCAAGGTCTCGGTGTCGATATTGTCGCGAAAGCACCAGCACTTCCGTCGCTTTGGCTTGTAAATACAACGCCGATCCTGCCGGCACTTGTTCAATCCATGCCCGCGACTCGTCAAATTTTCCAGACTGCGAAAGCTCCTGCGCCATCAGCAACTTAAATTGATCCGCCGCCGGACTTCCGGAAAATCGATCCAGCAATTGCGTGGTTGTTTTAATGAAAATCTCACGGTGCCGCTCATCGGGTTTGGCGCAATAGGCGAGCCACGCCAACCTTGCGGATTCCATCATCAAATCCGCCGCCTGCGAACCTTCGACAGGTCCAATTCCGCTGAGTATTTCGACCGCCTGCGAAATCTGCCCCTGTTCTTCAAGTAAACCCGCCAGTTCCAGCGCTGCGGTTATTTTAAATTCGGGATGGGTTCCAGACAGAGAAAGGATCCGGCGATAGGCCCCCATCGCCACGGGTGTTTTTTGAGTCGAGCGCGCATTTTCCGCAAACGCCAGAAGCTCGATATCCGACAGACTCTGCTGCGAAACCTTCGCCGACATTTCCAACAGAACAGGAAAAACAAACGCTCGAAATTTTGTATTTTTCGCCGTGATTTCACGCAAAGAGGCAAGAGCTTTATTTCGATTTTGACTTTTGGTTTGATCCTCAGCCGAAAGCATCGCGATTCTGGATCGTCCGGCGATCATGGCTAGCGACAAATTCACCAACTCCCATTGGTCCGCATTGTTTTGATACGCCTTGGCGGACGTGCAATTTTCCACAATCGCCGGCGCCCGTCCCGGCTGATCTTGCGCCAGGAATACCCTTGCCTCTTCGATATCAGCGAACAACACGCTGCTCGCCGGCAAGGTGCGTCGTGCATCAGCCAGCAAAGCCTTGGCCTGATCAGGTTTCCCCAGCATTCTAAAAACAATCGCTGAGAGTAATTTTTCCGATCCGCCCATCGTGCCTGCGGACGTCGAAATTGATTCAAGCAAATCCGACAATTGATATAATATTTTCACCTGTTGAGAACTTCCCGTCCCCAACAGATGCGCCCGGTGATACAAACACCACGCCCGCAGATAATCCGCCTGGTATAACGCCGATTGATATAACTCCGGCAGTCCCTGCTGATTGATTTGCGATAACTCCTCGTTGTTCATCGTCTGGAATTTACCGAGTTGAGTCTTCAAAAATAATTTCGCTTTCTCAAGTTGAACCTCGATCTGTTCCAGACCCACAGAAAATGTTGCCCGCAATTCTGCAGGCAGTTCCAATCCGACTAAATGAACAAACGCACAGGCTGCGAATTTTTCATTGAGCAAATCCGCCGCATATCGAACACGCCAATTCGCCGCCAACGGATAGTCCGGGTAGGACTCGATGCGTTCTATTTCCATTTCCAAAAGCGTTTCCAGATTGGCGGAGCGTTTCGCCGGTTCCGTTTCCTGTCGATATTTCTCCCACGCCGTTCCAATCTGTTCCGCCAGCAGGTCCAGGTCCGATTTCGGCGGAAATTCCTTATCATAAATCTTAAGCCAATCGTTAAATCCGCGATCGATCAGCCCCCGTCGAAACAGTTCATGATCCAGTCGATAATCGGTTCGGCTGGACTGCGACCAGACGGACGTCGTCATTGAAAGTAAAACAATGATAAGAATATTGATTCTATTCATGGCGATCGCACCAGATTCCAAAAAAGATTTTGCAACAATCGTCATATTATAAGCCCATCCTTGCTTCAAAGTCAAAATCTCCTCTCACCGCTAAACTTTCAACTTTCATCTTTCCTTTCTCCCCTCTATAATTCTCCAGGAAGTAATGTTTCATTTTTCGCAAGGCAAAACAATGGCTTTAAAATTCAGTTTTCTCGGCAGCGGATCTCGCGGCAACTGTACGCTCGTGGAATCGGATCAATGGAAATTTCTGATCGACCTGGGCTTTAGTCTGCGACAGACCAGTGAAACCCTGCGATACTGCCAAACCGGCATCGAAAATCTCTCCGCCGCCATCATTACCCACACGCACGACGACCACATCAAAAAATCCACCGTCAAACGCCTGGCTTCGTCCAATGTCACCCTGTTTTGCCGAAACGAACATGAATCACGCATCGGAAACTGGGAAGGCTTTAAATTACTCCGCGAAAAACACCTGGTCCGCCCCTATGCCGACAACAGTTTTGAAATGCTTCCCGGCGTAACGGTTCAACCGATCGCGGTTTCGCACGACTCACCGGCAACGCATGGCTTTGTCTTCGACTTCAAGACCGGAAACTCCCAATTTCGTTTCGTCTACGCCGCCGATTGCGGTTTTCCTTCAACCGATGCCATTTCAAAGTTTATCCCCGACGCGGACCTCGTGGCTCTGGAATTCAATCACGATGAAGAAATGGAACGCCGCAGCGGCAGACCCTGGTTCCTCATCAACCGTGTCCTGGGCCCTCAAGGCCACCTCTCCAATCGTTCCGCCGCCAATCTCCTTGGCAAAACAAAATCAAAAAAACTTCGCGGCGTCGTTCAGCTTCATCTAAGCCGAGACTGCAACCGGCCCGATCTGGCTATGACAGAAGCCCAAAATACACTCGGCTCGCTTCCGGTTCACCAAACCGCTCAGGACACCATAGGCCCGATCATCAATATCGCCTGATATCACCTGACCGGCTTTTAATATCCTGCAAACACCACACTTTTATATTTTGCACGAATGGCCGCATTATAGGCATTGACCACCTGGTCCCATACCACCTCAGGTTTGGCGGCAATAATCACCGGAGTGTTTTCATCAATACCGGGACGATCCTTCAACGACATCAACAGCCGATACAAATCCTCAAAATCTTTCGCCAAATTCAGCGAAGAGGCATCGCCCTTGAGTGAAGTGCTCACGCGAATCACCGAAACCTGCCCCCCAGATGCAGGCTCCAGATAAATTCGGATCGGCACCACCGGCACCGCCCTCGCCTCAGAAGAGACCCCTATCGTTCGGGGCAACCTCGCCTCAAGCACACCTTCCGGAAGGGTAAATGACGCCGTCACAATAAAAAAAATCAGCAGGTTGAACATGACGTCCATCATCGGCGTCAGGTTCAACGACCATGAAAACACCCGACGAGATTTTCGCCGGCAAGTCCATCGCTCCGCAATTTTTTTCTCTTGCGTCATTGCGTCTGTATCTCCGCCGCCGATGTCTCATCGCGCTCCGCCGCAATATGCACCGATGTAATTCCCGCGTTCGCAATAGCCTGAAGCACTTTTTCCATCTGCGAAAACTGCATATTTCGATCCGCTCTCAAAATGACCGTTCCATTCCCCGCCGAAAGTCCCGGCCCCACTCTCAGCAGCAAATCCACCAGCGCAGGCACATCGGCAACCAAATCCGCGTTTGCCTTGATCTTCCGAATCTGCCCCTGCGAATCACCAAATAAATTGATGACCAGTTGCTCCGGACGTTGAAGCTCCCTGGCTTGCGAATTCGTCGGTTCAGGCAACGAAATCGGATCACGCTGCGTATTGGTCAGATGCGAAGCCACCATGAAAAATACCAGCAACTGAAAAACAATATCAATCATCGGCGTCAGATTCAGACGTCCGGGAAACGCAGAAAATCGACTTACCGAGCGTGGGACGGCCATGTTCAAATAGTCTCCGCATCTTCATTTTTCTGCGTCATATCCCGAAGTTCCGCCACCGCAGCGGCATCGACATTTCGAATCATCTCCAGCACCCTGCTCGCCGCTTGTGCCGACACCGCGTCGATCCGATTTCGAAACAACCCATACATCCCCAACGCCGGGATCGCGATAATCAACCCCCAAAAGGTCGTCACCAGCGCAATGGAAATTCCTTCCGCAAGCTGATCGGCACGCGTCACTCCACCCTGCTGAGCCACCTCCGAGAGTGTATTGAACGCCAGAATAATTCCATAAACCGTCCCAAACAAACCGATCATCGGCGAAACATTCCCGATGATATTGAGATATTCAATTCGTCCCAACAACTTCGTCGCCTGTTCTTCCGTCGCTTCGATAATCGCATATTCCGCCGCTTCGTGACTGGTCGGCAGACTCTTGAGTCCACGGCTCACCACTTCACCCAGAAACGTCTCGTCCTGATGAGCAAAATCCCACGCCGCCCGAACGTCACCCCGCCGCATCGCACCCGAAATATCGTGCAGCAAATCTTTATTGAGCAATCGCGACGACCGTGTCCGCCACGCATGATCCAGAATCAACGCCAATGTAATCATGCTAAGCGGAATCAAAATTCCCCACGTAATAAATCCGCCGTCGCGAACAAATCGCTGAAAATAATCGATGGAAACCGTCTCGCCCGCTCCAGGAGTCTGCGCGATCACCACCGTCGGCACGACCGAAAGAATCCATCCCGAAATCAACCATCCGTAAATTTTCGTTCCAGACATCCGTTGTCACTCCTTCTCGTTCAGTAATTCCCTGGCCTGCTCGACCAGTTGAATCACCCGATAATCATTACTGCTATTAAACGTATCGATCAACTCGGATCGAATACTTCGCGCATATCCCGATCGCCCCGCCTGCTCCGCCGCCTGCGCCGCGTAAAACAGCGCCTCCGGCACATAGCTGCTTGTGGGAAACTCAATCGCCACCCGCAAAAAACTCAAAGCCGCATGATCGAAATCTCCAGCCCCCAGTTCAGCCCTGCCCCGCCAATAAAACACCGCAGGCAGGTTCCTCCTGAACGATGTCGTGTATAATCGTTGAGTGACCCGAAGCACCGAGGCAGAATCACCGACCCCGACTTTTTTTTCCGCCCAGACGTCAAGCCATGAACCAGGCTGATCGAATTTCTCAAAATCCTTCTCTTCCACCTCCGCCGACTGAATAGGCCTCGCCTCAGGCAACGCTTGCCGACATCCGAGCCGTTCATAAAATTTCGCCAACGCCTCGCGAACCTTTCCCGAACGGCTTTCGTCCCTCGCCTTGACCAGCATCCCTCCCGCGCGTTCCAGTGCAACAGGCTCGTTCCTGATTTCACCCTGCGTCGGCGCCACCGTCAACACCCACTCCGGAATTTCCTTCGCCAGATCGATATAAATCTCCGCCGACGCATCCACCTGCCCCCTGCTCGCATACAACGACATCAGCCTTACACGAATCCATAAATTCCTCCACCCCGCTTTCCCCGTCTTCTGAGTCAACGCTTGACGATAAGACGCTATCGCCTGATCATATTGTCGAAGCGATAAAAATTTCTCCCCCGAGTTAAGCTCCACCTGACCGTCCACCCGAATAATCGCAATATCGTCATACATAATCGTCCGGCGCCCCCCCTGCTTATCAAGCCCCTCAAGCCTGCCCTGCTTGAACGCCACAATCCTGACTCCCCGTATCGACTCCTGCGCCGACTTCAAAAAAATCGTATCCGCCCCCGCAAGGGTCGCCCAGCCGAGTACACCCAAAATCAAAAATAAAGTCGTCCGCTTCATTGCAATTGTTCCTCCGAAACAAATCGATACACCCCGCCCGTTTCTTCCGCAATTCGCCGCAAAACGCTTCCGCCCGACTCCATCACATACGCAATCGTATTGATCTTCACCTTGTGAAGCTTCGCCCACTCGATCATCTTATCGGCGATATCACTCGCGAACACACCGTCGGTCAAAAGATAAATCAAATCGGGTTTTAATCCAAGCGACCGCTGGAATCCCCATCGCGGATCGGTCTGCCCGCGAGCCTGCACCGTATCAATAAAATCGAAATTAATTTTCTTATTCCTGTCCGTCGCCCAAACCAGTTCTTTCGCAGGCCCTTCCACAGGCTCACCCGAACTGAAAAAAATCACATGAAATTTCTGCATCGGCTCAAGCTCACCGATACTGCGCTTCATCTCCCGCTTAAGAGGCTCGATCGTATCGATCATACTTCCCGACCGATCCACCAGATAAACAATCGTATAGGCGTTTCCGCCGGATGCGAAAAATTTCGTCACCGGAGCCGCGGGAACCAACCGCGTCAAATCCCCACCGGGCATCGTCTTAAGCTCCGACGCCTTGCCCATATGACCCGCCAGTAAATCCTGAAACTCTGCCTGCGTCTCCTGTGACCGAATCACTGAAACGCGCTCCCTGGGCGTAAGCTCTTCGCGAAGATTTTTCGCCAGAGTCACCTCCCCGACTCGCTCAGGCGTTCGCTCGACCTTACGAAAAAGCGGTAATTGGGTCTCCACTTTTCCCAGCCTGGCCTCCGGCACAATTTCAGGTTGTTCCGGCTTGACTTGATACGAAACCAGCACCACCGCCGAAAGCACGCCCAGCAACCCCAAATGAAATCCAATCGAAATCACCCAGGGCCAAAGCCTCGCCATCCGTCGCAGCCGAACCAAAAAACGTTTAGTTCGATAATTCACAGATCATCATTCCTTACCGGCCAACTTCTTGTGACTTTCTTCTCTTGGCGCCTTGGCGGTTCAACTCTCTTCTCTTCCAACTTCCAACTCTTCTCACTCAAACACTTCCGCCTGAATCAAATCCTGATATGTCTCACGCCGGCGAATCAGCCGCGTCAAATTCCCTTGCACCAGCACCTCCGCCGCTCGAGGCCGCGAGTTATACTGACTCGACATCGAAAATCCATACGCACCCGCCGTGAAAATCGCCATCAATTCCCCACGATTCACTCTCGGCAAATACCGATCATGCGCAAAACAATCGCCCGACTCGCAGATCGGCCCGACAACATCATATTTCTTCAGGTTCGGCAAATCAGGCCTTTCACTCCGCACCGGCGGCAACATTCCCTGAGCAATCTTCGTCGGCCAAATGAAATGAAACGCCTCATACAACGCAGGCCTGATCAAATCATTCATCCCCGCATCCACAATGGCAAATGATTTTTCTTCCGAATCCTTCTCAAACAGCACCTGCGTCACCAGAATCCCGCTGTTGGCCGCGATCGAACGTCCAGGCTCCATAATAATCTTCAACCCCGAATTCTTGAGCAAAGGCACCATCGCCGCCGCATAGGTCGTACTCACCGGCGACTGGTCTTTCGTATAATCAGCCCCAAAACCTCCGCCAATATCGAGCGTATCGATCTCAAAACCGTCTTTCCGCAAACCATCGATAAGCCGAAGAACCTTCTCGATCGCCTCGATAAATGGCTCGGTGCTGTTAATCGGCGAACCAATGTGCAAATGAAGCCCCGTCATCCGCAAATAATCGTGCTTCGCGTATTTCTTCACGATTTCTTCCGCACGTTCAATCGCCACACCAAATTTACTGTGCTTTTTCCCCGTCGCCGTATATCGGTGGGTCTTCGGATCAATATCCGGATTAATCCGAAGCGCCGCTCGAGAAACAATCTTTCGCTGAGCCGTAATCTTCTGCAAATTTTCAAGTTCCGGAACCGACTCGATATTGAACCATCCAAGCCCCGCGTCCAGCGCCTGATTGATCTCCGCATCGGTCTTGCCGACTCCCGCGTAAACCATCTTCGCCGGATCGCCTCCCGCCTGAATCCCGCGATACAATTCTCCGCCCGAAACCACATCGAACCCCGCCCCCGCCGATGCCAGAAGCTTGCAGATATGCAAATTGCTGCAACTCTTGATCGAATAACAAATCAACGGATCAAGTTCGGCAAACGCATCCGCGATTCTCTTGTAATGGTTCACCAGCGTGCTGGCTGAATAAACATAACAAGGCGTCCCAACGTCACGAACAATCTGCTCGATCGAAACTTCTTCACAAAACAACTCGTTGTTACGGTACTGAAACAAATCCATAATGTTCCTCTCTCTCGTTCTATGGTTTAACCTCGCCGATTATTTTTTTCCTTCGCCGCTATCCCGATCCGCTCATAACACTCCGTATTCCTCCATCGTTGAAAATAATTCAACGCGTCAATCGCCTGCTTTTTGGCTTTGATCGGTTGATTCATCACCATCAATAATTGGATATGATGATACCGAACCACCAATGCCTCAAACTCATCCCCCGGCGCAAATCCCATCGCCTCTACAAAAGTCGCACTTGCCGAAACAAAATCTTTCGGATCGAATCGCCCATGCAGGTTCCCCGCCAAAACCGCCGCCGCCCACCGAATTTCACGATCCGCCGATTCATCCCCAATCACATGATTCAAATGCGAAATCACCCGTTTCCGAGTCTCCGGCGCAAGCTTCCGCGGATACTCACTCCCGTAAAGCAACCCCAACGCCGTCGCCCACGATCCCTGCCCCACCACATAAGTCCCCTGCTCGATCGCCGCCTCATCAAGGCGCTCCGCGAACTTCTTCGCCCGCTCCCAGATCGCCTCATCGCGATAGAGTAAATATCGAATCTTTTCACTCCCCCCAGGCCCCTGAGCCGGATATAAAATCGCCAACAAATCCGCAAGCTTATCGACCGGCGCCTGGGTCGCCAGATAATAACTCCCCTGCCCGATACTCGTCGGCGTCTTCTCGCAAATATACAACCGAATAATCTGACTTTTTGAAAACGCACTCTGCTGTTTCTCGGTCAAATGAGGCTTAACCATCCCCGATTCCGGAATCTGCTCCGGAAATGCCTCATCCGCCGCCGCAAATCGAGGACGATCTCTAGGCCCGATCCGTTCCCATCGAAACGTCTTCCAGTTAAACTCTTGGCTATCCGTTCCGCACCCCATCACGCCGACCATCACCGTCGCTATCAACATCCAGCATATATTTTTTCGCATAAAAGCGCTCTCCAGGATCATAAATTTCAGTCCGTCGTCGTTTCAACCGTAGAGGTCTGCCAATTCAGACATTTAAACCCTTCAAAATACCAAATTCCCCCGCCGTGTGCAAATTCTAAACACGAAACACCAAGCCATGGCCTGCCCAAATTTCCCCCCCCCTTTTTTCTGCCATTTCGGACCCTGAGGGGTCAATCGATGGGACTAAAATTCTTCTCCTTGCGCAGATTCCATACGTGAGCTGCGCTCAGAAAAATCATCAAATGATTTCAAAGACAGGCACAGAACAAAGCGTTCTTACGCTTACGATCCCCAATCTTCAACCTTTTTTATATTGCCTTCATCATCGTAGTAGATCGTCCGGCCGCTTCGGCAATCGTCCGCGACCGTACTCATCGACATTTTATAAAGACCATCCTGACTGTGACTCCAAAAATATTGCTCAAGCTGCGTTGTTCCATCCGGTAAAATCGTGATGATGGACATCATATCAGGCCGGTAATATTCATCGAATATGTCCCAAAGAAAGGTTGTCCAGGTATAGATATAAGTCGTGGTGGGAATCGACTGCCCCGACGAATCGAAAATCGGAACGTCAGACGCCTCTTCTTTTTGCATGGTATAACTGGCAAGCAAACCCGACGGACAATCGGGATTATCCGGATTTTGATAAAGCATCGAACTCATGAAACTCAAATCTTTTTTTATGGAATAAGAAGAAGATAAATAATTGTTATAGTGATATACCCCTCCGAAACCATCGAGAAGAATCATATAGGACCAGGTATCCGGTGTATTAACTTGCATCATGGAAACCGTCAACTGACCGTTATTTTCCTTCCACGAATACATGCATCCCTGATCGCCAAAGCATTTCACTGTCATATCACCACTCTTGGCCGTCGAAGGCCGCTTGGCAGTATCCATCAATAAAAAAGCAGGAAGAGCCGTCTGAGAAAACGTCTTGAATTTATTGAATTCCTGCATGGCGGCAACCATTTCCCGAGCCTGTGGAATATCCAAAGCCAGTAATTCGGATGGAATCGGAATCTCCGGTATATCTTCAATCAAGGGCTGATCCTTCGCGATGCTCTCCAGAGCAGCCTGAAAGTTGGGTGAAGTGATCTTCTCATCCGAGGTATCCCAGGATCCGCCATCCGAGGTATCCCTGGAACCGTCATCCGAACCATCATCCGGCAAGCCTCCAATGCATCCCCACAAAGAAAAAGCAAACAGAACCGCAATAAATCCCA
>JAAZAW010000324.1 GCA_012514125.1 Phycisphaerae bacterium
AACAGGAGGCATTTATGGCTGAAAATGACAATAATCATGAAATCGAGTCATCCAAGGGCCAGTTTCTGATTTATCAGGCCGAGGATGGCCGGCTGAAGCTGGAAGTTCGCCTGGAAGACGAAACCGTGTGGCTATCCCAGCGGCTTATGGCGAAACTATTTGGCGTTACGGTGCCAACCATAAACGAGCATTTGCGTAACATATTTCTGAAAAAAGAGTTAAGCGAAGAGTCAGTTATTAGGAAATTCCGAATAACTGCCGCTGATGGCAAGCAATATACAACAAACCACTACAATCTTGACGCCATTATATCGATATCACGATTGCCAAGAATTACCTCAATGTGGATGAATTAGCGGCGCTGAATAATCTGGTCGAACAATACCTGATTTTCGCCGAGGGCCAAGCCATGAGGCGTATTCCGATGCACATGAGCGACTGGATTGCCAAACTGGATGGATTTATGACGATCAATGATAGGGATATTCTAAATCACGCAGGAAAGATATCGCACGAAATGGCAAAAGAATTGGCCGAAGGCGAATACGACAAATACCATGCCGGGCGAATTGCAGATAGTAAAAACACGATCAGCGATTTCGACAAGGCTGTTAAGCAAATCACCGGCAAAAAACCAGCAACTACCGAGAATTCCTCGTCTGTTCCGGAGAAGGGCAACTAATGGCGAAGCAGAAAACAACCCGTAATAAAAAGACAGCGGTCAAATTCGAACATCGGCTGATACTGGTCAACTGGATATTAGACCTGTTCGGCGTGGCGACGTTTGAAGACCTGGCCAGGACGATGCGTGATCCTGCCTTTGAAGGTTTTAATGAAGATGGAGTTTCGAAATTCCATCAATGTATGAAGCTGCTGTTCGACCGGCCTGAACTGCCGCACGATATTTTATTGGGTTATGATGAGAATATCGTTCGTCACTGGAAGCAGATCACCGAAAACCGCAACGCCGACGGACAGGTGGTCTATCCGAAATATTTTCAGTATCTCTGTTTGTTGTTTACGGAAATCTATCTGGACAGGTATTTTCGTGATTCTGAAAAACTCTTGGCCGACCTGAACGCATATACAGAAAAATTCAACGCCGGAGAAACCTTGCCGCAGCAGTCCCCGGGCAGATTATTTGCCAGTGGATTGCCGAATGATGCTCAGATAAGCTGGCATCGGCTTCTTTGAAGCGGGAAATTTCTATCCAGACTTTATATTGTGGTTGCTGGCAAATGATCGCCAGTACATCAACTTTATCGACACTAAAGGCTTGCGTAATCTGCGTGGCCCTGATGACCCTAAGATTTCCTTCTATAAAACGATAAAAACCGTTGAAACTGATCTGCGTGTTCAGGATTCCTCTATTACACTGAATTCTTTCATTGTGTCAAACACACGTCTTCCTGATGTTTCGTGGTGGGACAATGGTATGGATAAAGCAGAATTTGAAAAGCGGCATGTGTATTTTCAGTCCGAAGATAAAGATGTATATGTAAACAAAATCCTTCATAGGGCCATGTCCGTATGACTATTATCAAACAGAGAAGAGCAATTACATTTTAAGAAAAACTTGAAACAGGTGCTGAATCGAGGCCCTCAAGTCACTTAAGTAACCGGGGCATGCCGCTATGTGGCAAGTGGGTGCGGTCCTGATCCGGACAGGGCCAAGAACTCACAAAGAGGCGACGGAACTGGTGCTGGAGCAGGCGAAGGTGCTTTGTCAGGACTGGGCGGGATCGCATTTCGCTCGAGAGAAACAAAGCGCTTTGCGATTCTTTTTGGGAAAACGTCAGGACAAGTCAAAAAATCCAATGGGCCCTGTTGGACTCGAACCAACGACCCGGTGATTATGAGTCACCTGCTCTAACCAACTGAGCTAAGGGCCCGTGATGATGATCCATACCATAAAAAAACCACGAAATACCAATTACACGAATGTGTAACTTTTCGAGTATTTCTCCATATTCGTGAAATTCGTCTATTTCGTGGCTTATCAATATTTAATCAATGCGGATGAGAGGAATCGAACCTCCACGACCTTGCGATCACAAGGACCTGAACCTTGCGCGTCTGCCAGTTCCGCCACATCCGCATCTTAAAGCATGGGGTACTCTCGAAAATCCCTGCTTTAAATTATAGACCCCGGCCGACAAAAAACCGGCCAAAATCAAGTACAACCAATATGGCGTACTCACGTCTCCGTGTCAAGGGTTGAGGTTAAATTTTTTGCATATTCTATCGACATAAGACACAATCCCTGAGGCGGAGCGGTCGGTCCTGCCAGTGTCCGGTCGCGACGGACGAGAATTTCGGCGACTTTTTCGGGCGGCCAATGTCCCCGACCGACTTCCACCAGCGTGCCGACGATATTGCGAACCATCAGATACAAAAAACGATTGGCTCGAATCATAAAAATCAATTCGCTGTTATCCGACCACCAGGCCTGGGCCTGGTAGATGGTTCGCACGGCGTCGTCGCGATCGTCTTTTGCGGAGGTGAATCCCTTGAAGTCGTGTGTGCCGATAAGAAAACTC
>JAAZAW010000325.1 GCA_012514125.1 Phycisphaerae bacterium
GTACCGCGCATTCAATAAGTCAATTCCGTATAATACAGGAGATTATCATGAAAGTTGTTATCTGCGCAGGCCCGCCGACCAGTGGAAAAACCACCGTCCTAAAACAGCTCATCAAAAAGCTCATCGTCAAAGGACATCGCCCAGCCTTCCTGAAAATCGATGTACAATTCGCCGAAGAAGACGAACTCTTTGCAAAAGAATTCAACATTCCCACCAAAAAAACGTATTCCGGCGAGTTATGCCCCGACCACTGCAACGTCATGGTGCTCGGTGATGCCATCGAATGGGCACAGCGAGAAAATGCCGATTACTTTATCGTCGAAACCGCGGGTTTATGTTTGCGATGCTCGCCCTACGTTGAAAGTACCCTCGGTATCGTCGTTCTTGAGTCCACCAGCGGCATGAATCTGCCCAGAAAAATCGGTCCGATGCTTTCACTGGCCGATATCGCCGTGATTACAAAAATCGATCTGGT
The DNA here is from genome assembly GCA_012514125.1 of Phycisphaerae bacterium. Taxonomy (GTDB): domain Bacteria; phylum Planctomycetota; class Phycisphaerae; order JAAYCJ01; family JAAYCJ01; genus JAAZAW01. The sequence continues at coordinate 476 of JAAZAW010000325.1, forward strand.
TTCTCAGGCGGAACGCGAGGTGTTCCGATCACGCGTTCTCGAAGCCGCCCGAAATATCGATATCGCGGAAGCAGATGCCCTTCACGGAATAGGTCTGGATTCGCTCATAAAAAAAATTCTCAATATACAGGACATCGCTCCGCCGCTGTTCCTGCGGGGCAATCCGCCGGTGGGTACTTGCACCATCTGCGTCGGCAAAAAGGAAATCGGATGGAAACAACACTTCGGCGTCGTTCGTTCACTTGAAACTGACCTCTTTTATCAGGGAGAATAACCATGACAGACATCAACACTATTCTTTCAAAATTGCCCGGACTCAATTGCGGTCTGTGCGGCTCGAAATCATGCGAAGATTTCGCAAATATCGTCTCAGAAAATCCAACCGAACTGCAACGATGTATTCATATCGACGCAGAGCATGCCCCATCGTCAACGAACCAGAGCTTTGAAAATTGCCGGGCAACCTGTAACGCCTGTACGTCGGCACAATATCGCCCCGCGAAAAAATGGAAAGATTCTCTCGACAGGGAATATGATTTCATTCTCGATTCGTTGCCAAACGACCCCGGACCGCGGGAAGTCATTCGACCCCACAACCCCATGCTCACACGAGAATTGAATATCCAAAAAGGAGATATCCTCATCGGCCGTCCTCTGGGCATGTCCTGCGGGTGTCCCATTACCCATTGCGGCATTGTCATGAATGTCGATCCGCGCACCGGCGTCATGGACTGGTGTGTCACCGGTCCCCTCGGGCCACGAAACAACGGATATAAGGACATCGGTTACTATTCCGCAGAGGCCTATGAAGGCATCGTTCGCGAAACGCAGAAAGAATTAAAAATCGGTATGCGTTACTGGTTTCAACCTCACCGATGTATGCTCCAGTGGCGGCACAGCGGATTGATCAATTTCATCAACCAGACTCCCCACGGACACCAGGTCCGAATTGAAGGTTTGTTCATCGGATAAACCATTCTCAATCCGGCCCACAAAAAAAGCAGGAACGCGTTTGAAGTGTTCCTGCTTTAAATTATCGATAATTCAATCATCAATGGGCATGCCGGTATGACTCAATTAAAATCTGCGCCACTTCAGGCCTGGAAAATTCCGCCGGCGGCAGTTGCCCCGCACAAAGCATCTCTCGAACCTTCGTCCCCGACAAAAATACATAGTTCGACTTATCATGTCCGCACGTCTTTGCCGTCGCCATCCCGCCGCACGCTTTGCAATAAAACGAATGCTCGAACTTCATCGGCACAATCTTCAATAATTTCTGATCGATCTGATCGAATATCTTCTGCGCGTCATACGTTCCGTAATAGCTGCCCACACCCGCGTGGTCCCTGCCCACAATAAAGTGTGAACAACCATAATTCTTCCGAATAATCGCGTGTAAAATCGCCTCGCGCGGCCCCGCGTACCGCATCGCCGACGGCATCACCGAAAGTGCCACACGCGACGGCTGATAATAATTTTTCATCAGCACGTCATAGCACTTCATCCGAACATCCGCAGGAATATCGTCGGATTTGGTCTTGCCCACCAGCGGGTGAATCAGCAAACCATCACACGTCTCCAGCGCCACCTTCGTGATATATTCATGGGCACGATGGATCGGGTTTCGCGTCTGAAACGCCACAATCGTCTGCCAACCCTTTTCTTCGAACATCGCCCGGGTCTGCGCCGGCGTAAGCCGATACTCCGTAAAATCAGGCTCGTAATTCGCACAAATCACATCGATCGGGCCGCCCAGACAAACATCGCCTTCATCATACACCATCGCCACACCCGGATGAGCCTTGTCCATGGTCTTATAGACGTTCTGTGCCTCAAGGTCCTTATTTCGGCTGTACTTGCTCGTGATATTCAAAATCGCCAGCACTTTGCCCTGATCGTCCAGCAACGTCGCCTTGCCGCCCACATGAAACTTGTCCGCATCCGCCGACTTGACCACACACGTAATCGGAACCGACCACGGCAGCCCGTTAGGCAACTTGATATCGTTGCAAATCGTATAAAACTCTTCTTCCGTCACAAATCCGGTCAATGGCGAAAACGCACCTATCGCGATCATTTCCAGATCGCACTGTTCACGTTCACTAAGCTTAATTGTCGGAAATGCTCTCGCCTCCGCCAACAGCGCCTTACCCTTATCCGCTTCAACAATCCGGTTTACCAGTTTTCCACCATGTGGTTCGATCAAACTCATGTTATTCCTGTCTCCTGTGCAAAAATAATATCCAAATTGGGGATTGTAACCTTTTTCCCCTCATCGGGCCAATGTTTTTAAAAACCTTTCCATCACCGCTGTGAATCACAAAATATGGAGGCTCCCAAAATCGCCAACACTTTATTCGATAACCAACACACAGTGAATATCGATCCGAGGCAATTGAGCCGTAATGACACCCTCGGCGTAGGACCATTCCATTTTTGTGTTCCCCGGAACAACGGAGACCGATTTGGGCTTTTCCGGACTCTGAATCGTTACCGTGACGTCCATGACCGGTGAAATTTCCTCCGCGATGACCCGCCGGGGATAAAGCATCTCAGCGGCACCGCGATTAATCAGATTCACCAGCGTTTTTCCCTCTTTTTTACGCAGGATCATTTCCAGCCTTGGCGATGCGGTCACACGGGCAAGCCAGGAAATATTCAGGGAATCGAACAAATCCGATAAAAACGTGCGAAGCCGGGGATAATGACCTATAAAATACTCTTGAAAAATCGGTCCGTGAACGGCAAGAATCGATCCGCGTCCCACCGGTCTTCGCGTGACAATAGTTTTATCGGTGCGGTTTTTTTCCGGTTCCCGATTCGACAAAGCACAAACCAGCGATTCGGTTCCCTTCACAGGTCTGACCGCCTGCCATGTCCCTGAAACAGGAACGGAAGTTTTCCCTGTCGGCAGCCAAATTCTCGAAATATCCTCCGAGACCGATTCGACTCCTACAAAGTCAGGTACTTCTTTGACCAGATGTGAGCCGCTTAACAGCACGTGTCCGCCATTTTGGGCGAATGCTTCAAGACGATCAATCAACGCTTTTGTCAATCGGGTCTGTTCGGGAACGACAAGAAGCTTATAATCGTCCATCCGATCTAAAACAACCGGATCGGGAAGGATATCCGTGGAATGATGTGTTTCGAGCAGAGCGTGCAGAGCGCCTTCGACCGGCTGATTGGCTTGACCATAGTTGAACAGGGGATCATTATGCGAATAAAAATGGTCGGCCAGGTGCAAAATCGCCGCCTGAGGAATCGTCTTCGATTTGAAACAAGTTTCCTTTCGTTCACGACAGAAATTCGCGACCTCGGCGATGATCTCCTGCTGCCAGCCGGTAAGCCAGCCGGTCCTCTGAGGCGTATTGTAGATCATGATCGCTCCACCCAGCGCGATAACCTCCACAACCTCCTGATTCAAATGTACAACGGATTTCATGTTCCAGGGGGGATCGGCCCCCATATCGCCGGTTTTGGTAAATCCCCACGCCATCAGGTCCCAGGTGATATTTCGGCTGTCGATCGCACGGGCTTCAATCGCCGCTCGATTCGACCCCCATACATAATCATAATCGCCGCTGATATAGTCGATCGAAGCTCGAATCGGATCAGGCTGGCGAACGGTATACATCCAATTGCTGCAAACCAGACACGACGGTTTCTTGGTGTGAACCGCCTGGGCGTAATGGTCGACATATTCGACAAAAAGATCACGATGAAATTGAAGCCAAGCCTCCCAGTTCGAATCTTCCTTCGTCACGGGAATTTCCGTCCGTCCGGTTCGCCGTGTAAATTCAGCCTTACACAAATCACACCAGCACGGCTGAGCGGCCCAGTTATCGCCATCGACCCAGAAACCATCGACATCATATTTTTCGATAATTTCCAACATCTGCGGAATCATCAATTCGTCCGTATACCCGCTCATTCGGCAGGTGGTGTTCTTATCTCGCTCGCCGGCAGGACCGACTTTCGCCCATTCCGGATGCAACTCGATGGCCCGGGAATCCCAAACGCCCGAATAATGCATTCCCAGCTTGATGCCCAACTCGCGCGTTACGTCGCGGTGGATTCGCAGCGCATCGACTTGTACACCGGGCGAAGTCGAACCGATCTCCGTCGGCCAACTGGTATAACCGGGATGGCCTTTGCAATCGCATTGAATCCAGTCCGGCTTAACCATCCATAACCGTTCGCGCAGATGCTCATGGGTCAGTTCCCTGCCCAATTCCGTATCACTCGCCCCTGCGTGAAGATCATAATGAATGCCAAAAAAAACGTTGTCATGCCAGTTCTCACGGTTGATAAAAGTCATCGTTTTTATTCCTTTTAGAGTTCACAGGGATAGAATATTCCCCTCAATTATAAAAGACTCCACCCAGACGCGCAGAGCCATTTGTCTTCACCGGAGCAACTTCCAACCATTAAAACAAATTCAACTGCCGGCGTTCCTGCGAAAATTTTCCGACCTGCGGATCCACCGGTGTCGGATATTGCCCCGTAAAACATGCCTTGCAGAAATGATCGGCAGGCAAGTCCATACAATCAAGCATGCCCTCCGCTGAAATATACCCCAAACTGTCGATCTCCAGAAACTGCCGAATCTCTTCCACCGAACGTTCCGATGCGATCAACTCTTTCGTCGTCGGAAAATCCACTCCAAAATAACAAGGCCACCGAACAGGCGGCGAACTGATCCGAAGATGAATTTCCTTCGCCCCCGCCGCACGCAAAGCCCGCATTTTTCCCAGCGTCGTCGTGCCCCGAACAATCGAATCGTCAACCACCACCACCCGCTTGGCGTCCACAGAAGGACGAATCACATTAAGTTTCATCTTCACCGATAAATCCCGAAGCCGTTGCGACGGTTGAATAAACGTCCTGCCTACATAATGGCTGCGAACAAAACCACGGACATACTTGATCCCCGACGCATCACTATATCCCATCGCCGCGCATCGCCCTGAGTCCGGTACCGAAATCACCACATCCGCGTCCGCCGGATGTTCCTTCGCCAGACATTGCCCCATCTTGTACCGCGTCGTATGAACGTTGAACCCGAAAACCCGGCTCGCAGGGTCCGCAAAATACACGTGCTCAAAAACACAATGCGCCGGTTTCAAGCCTTCCTCGGCCCGTTGTTCGGGCGTGACAAAAAATCGCGATTTATACCCTCGCTCATCGATCTGAATAATCTCCCCCGGCTCCACATCGCGAACATATTTCGCCCCGATCACATCGAACGCACACGTCTCCGACGCCACGCAATAGTGTCCGTCGATCTCACCGATACACAAAGGCCGAAGCCCGAACGGGTCGCGAGCGGCAATAACCTTGTCCGCCGTCAAAAACACCAGACTGAACGCCCCCTGCAAATCTCCAAGAATATGCCCAAGCGAATCGTCCACGGCGATATGTTCCGGATCCGCCAGCATATGAAATATCACTTCCGTATCGCTCGTCGTATGAAAAATATGACCCTGCTGCTCGTAATGATGACGAATCAGCGGAGCATTAATAATATTCCCGTTATGCGCTATCGCCAGCTCGCCCTGCGAATATTCCGCCACCAGAGGCTGTGCATTAATCGGGGCGCTTGAACCCGTCGTGCTATATCGCACATGACCGATCGCATTCGGATTCTTGAGCTTGTTGATCGTCTCATCCGTAAAAACATTTCCCACCAGCCCCATCGCCTTATGGCACATAATCCGCCCGCCGTTGCTCGTAGCGATTCCCGCGGACTCCTGCCCGCGATGCTGCAACGCGAATATCCCCAAATAAGTTAACTCTGCCGCCTCCGGATGAACAATACCGAAGACTCCGCAATGATCCTTACCCATAGCCATGGAATTTCAACTCCTGTAAAATATCAAAATGTCCTCTCCCAAGCCGTCAAAAACACCTATGGAGAACACAAATTATATTGCCGCTTAATACCTTTTGGGATGGAAAACTTTTTAAGCGTAACAAAGAACCAAAAATAAGTCAACGAATCGGCGATAAAAAATTCCAGTCCCCCCATCTTTCACAAATAAGGTACCAAATGAACAAAAAAACTCGTTATAATCCGGCAGACCGAACCATCCAACCACCGCCATTCCCCCCTTATCTGCGAAAAAAACCTCCAACCATACTCATATCCACATCCCCCTTGCCATCTTCATATTTTGAACACAAATTTCTTTTATAAGTTGACACCGTCACGACAAAACATTAATTTATAACTTATTATCTACATGGGAGGCATTATGAAAATTTCACTTGTGGGAACTTACGCATCCGCTGAAGCCGTCGGTTTACGATTCATTTCGTCCTTACTCAAATCCAAAGGCCATGACGTCCAACTGATCCTGATGACCGCCAAACGAAACAAAAAAGCCGCCACTACCTACCCCCAAACCATCATCGACCAATTCATCCCCCTCGTCCGTGACAGCCAGCTCATCGGACTAAGTCTCATGACCAATACCTACTATCACGCAAGAGAACTCACCCTCGCCATCAAAAACGCCGGTATCACCGCCCCCGTCGTCTGGGGCGGGGTCCATCCCACCGTCGCACCCGACACCTGCATCGACCACACCGATATCGTCTGCATCGGCGAAGGCGAAGGCCCCATGGTTGATCTTGCCCATGCCGTTGAAACAAACCAGGATTACACCCATATTCCCAATCTCTGGGTCAAAACACCCACAGGCCTCGTCAAAAACGATGTCCGCCCCCTCCTGGAAGACCTCGACCAACTCCCCTTCCCCGATTACGATCTCCAGGCCGGCCATTACGTCGTTCACAAAGATAAAATCGTCCCCGCCACCCCCAAAAACATGCGAAACACCCTCATCCGGTACAGGCTCCTGACCACCCGAGGCTGCCCGTACGCCTGCGCCTTCTGCTGCAACTCAAGCTGGATCAAAATCTACCGCGGAAAAGGTCCCTGGGTCAGAAAACGCTCCATCGAAAACGTCATCGCGGAACTTGAATCCATCAAAAACCGATTCCCCAGCGTCAATTCCATGACTATCTCCGACGACACCTTCTTCGTCCGCGATGAAAAAGAATTTGAAAAATTCGCCGAACTTTACAAGTCCAAAATAGGCTGGCCTTTCGAAATCAACACCCACCCCGCCACAATCAACGAACAAAAGATCAAAATCCTCCAAGCCTGTGGCTGTTCCATCGTAAAAATGGGTATCCAGAGCGGCTCGCAAAAAACCAATTACGAAATCTTCAATCGGCGTGTCCCCAATCAAACCGTCGTCCAAGCCATGGGAACCCTCAACCAATTTTCCAGTATCCAGAAGGAATATCACTACATCGTCAACAACCCCTTCGAGCCTGAATCCCAGTTCACCGAAACGCTCCATTTCGCCGCTGAACATCACGCCGACAACAGCAAGTTCCTGATCTTCCCTCTTGCCCTGTTTCCAGGCTCGCAACTTCATCAACGCGCCGCCGAAGAGGGCATTATCAGCCCAAACCAAACCGAAATCTTCGAACGCGTCTTCGCCGGAAAAGCCAAACGTCGTTTCGACAAATTAGGCTACAACACCATGCTCCTCCAAGCCGTCGTCAATTTGCGGACAAAAAAGATCCCTTCAAAATTATTGCATGGGTTCATCGACTTCATGCTCGCAACACCCGTCCGTTTCTGTCTAGACACCAAACCCTTCAAGCTTGCGATCGTAGGCATCTATCTCTTCGGCCGTTCAATCAATAAAACCCTCTATCAACTTTTCGTCCGTCCCTTCCGAAAAAAACAACCCCGATACGCCTGACAACTCCCTGCTCAAACTCCGCTCAACAATATAACATCAAAGGGTGGGTTCTCGCCCACTCCTTCTCTTCCAGACTCAAAGACTTTCCGACTTTCTTCATCTTCCATCTTCCAACTTCCAACTTCTCCTCAATACATCTCATGAATCGGATGTTCCATCATCACCTTAAGGTCGTGCAAAAAAGCTGCCCCTACCGCTCCATCGATCAGCCGATGATCACACGAAAGCGTCAGCTTCGCCACCGAATGAATTTCCACCTCATCCCGATCATTCACCACAGGCATCCGCCGAATCTCCCCTACCGCCAGAATCGCCGACCCCGGCGGATTGATAATCGCCGTAAATTCCTCTATCCCCATCGATCCCAGATTCGTAATCGTAAAAGTCGCGTTCTGATGATCTTCCGCCCCAAGCCGATTCTCCTTTGCCTTAGCTACAAGCGTCTTAATCTCCGCGTCAATCGCCCGAACCCCTTTCGCCGTGCAATTTCTCACCACCGGCGCCCGTAAGCCTTCCTCCACCGCCACCGCCAAACCCATATCCACACTGCCATGCCGAAGAATCTTACCATCCGACCACGTCGAATTGATCATCGGATGCCGCCGAATCGTCTGGGCCGCAAATTTCATCAAATACGCATTGAGTGAAATCTTATCGTCCTTCCCCCAATGCTCGTTATAGTAACGGCGAGCTTCGATAATCGTATCCATCCTCACCGAAACCTTCAGATAATAATGCGGTGCCGAAAATTTCGACTCCACCATAAGCTTCGCTATCGCGCTCCGCAACCCCGATGCCTCAAGAACCTCATCCTTCGCCTCCCCTTCCTCCGCCTTTCGCCCCTGTCCGTCCTGAATCGCCTTATCGACATCCGCCGCCACCACTCTTCCCTTAGGCCCGCTCCCTTTCAACCTGCAAATATCGATTCCCGCCGCCTTCGCCTTCGTCCTCGCCATCGGTGACGACAAAACCTTCTCCTCGGGCTTTGTTGTCTCCTCCTTTTCTTCTTTTTCCGCCTCTTTCGTCTCCTGTTCCCCGGTCTCTGCCTTTTCATGCTCCACAGGCCGCATCAACATTTCCTCATCGATCTTTTCCCCTTCTTCGCCCAGAATCCCGATCGTTTCCTCCACCTCTGCCTCACCGCCTTCCGGAACCACGATCTTAAGCAGTGTCCCTTCCTGCATCGATGTATAATCCATTACTGCCTTATCCGTCTCCACCTCCGCCACCACTTCTCCCGCAACGATCTTATCCCCCTCCTGTTTCTTCCACTTAACGATTCTCCCCTTCTCCATCGTCGGCGAAAGCGCCAGCATCACCATTTTTTCCGCCATGATTTCTCTCCCCGGTGCGACAGCACCCTATAAATCCCAATATTCAATACCCTCTTCTCCCAATTTTCTTCGCTTCCTGGCGTCCTTAGCATCTTGACGGTCACTCTCTTTCTCTTCCCAACTTCCATCCCCTCACCGCCCGAACAATCTTCTCCACCGACGGCACAACCGCCGACTCCAGCCGATGATTATACGGCATCGGCACATCTTCCAAACTCACCACCTCCACCGGCGCATCAAGCCGATCAAAGCACCGGTTCGACACCATCTGTCCCACCTGCGACCCCACACTGCACACAGGCCACGATTCATCCACCACCACGCACCGATTCGTCTTCATCACCGACCGCACCAGTGTCTCCGAATCCATAGGCCGCAAACTCCGCAAATCCACAACATCCGCCTCGATGCCTTCCCCCGCCAGCACCTCCGCCGCCTCCATGACAATCTTCATAGGCCGCCCGAAAGACACAATCGTCACATCCCGCCCTTCACGCCTCACCGCCGCCTGCCCGATCGGAACAACATATTCCTCCTCCGGCACATCCCCTTTCCAGTTATACATCATCTCCCCTTCCAACACGATCACCGGATTATCGTCCCGAATCGCCGACTTGAGCAACCCTTTCGCATCGTAAGGCGTACTCGGACACACCACCTTCAATCCCGGCACATGCGTATAAAACGCCGCCACATTATGCGAATGCTGAGCCGCCAGATATTCCGCCGGCCCGTTAGGACCACGAAAAACAATCGGCAGCGTAAATTGCCCGCCCGACATATACCGCATCGTCGCCGCGTTATTCACAATCTGGTCCATTGCCAGAAAAGCAAAATTCCACGTCATAAATTCAACGATAGGCCTCAGTCCCGCCATGGCCGCCCCAATCCCGACTCCCGCAAATCCCGCTTCGGTTATCGGCGTATCCACCACCCGCATGTCCCCATATTTCTCCCAGAGTCCCATGCTGACCTTATACGCCCCGTTATATCTCGCCACTTCCTCCCCCATCAAAAAAACTCGCTCATCGCGTTCCATCTCCTCGTCGATCGCCTGCCGAACCGCCTCACGATAAGTCATCTCCGCCATAACATCCCCTTATCTCTATATCGTCACATAAGGTTCTTTATATCTTTATATAAGATTGCCCACCATCTTCTCTCTTATTGGCTCTTCGCACTTCAATTTCTCTTCTATCTTCATTCCCGCGAAGGCGGAAATCCAGAAACAACTCCAGTCGTTTGACGATCTTCTTCCAACTTCCTCTTCCCGTCAAACCATCAAATCCTCATACATCGCCTCAAGCGCCGGCTCCGGGCTTTCTTCCGCAAATTTCACTGCCTTTGCCACGACGCTTTTAATCTCCTCATCCATCTTCTTAAATTCCTCTTCCCCCATCGTCCCATCCTTGAGCATCTGCGCCTTCAAAAATAAAATCGGATCGTGTTTCTTCTGCGCCTCAAGTTCTTCCTGCGTCCGGTACTTCGCCGGATCGGTCATCGAATGCCCCAGATACCGATATGTCTTCATCTCCAGCAAACTCGGTAGCCCTTTTTCCTTCGCCAACGCCGCCGCCTTCCGGGTCGCCTCAAACACCTTCACCACATCCATCCCATCCACCTGCTCGCCGGGAATTTTATATGCGCACCCCTTGCTCGCCAGGTTCCCCACTGCCGACACACGATTAAAATGCGTCCCCATCCCGTACTGATTATTCTCCACAATATACACCACAGGCAGCTTCCATATCTTCGCCATATTCAAACTTTCATGAAAAACTCCCTGGTGAATCGCCCCATCCCCGAAGAAACACAACACGCATCCTTCTTCGTTCAAATACTTGATCTTCACCGCCACCCCCGTCGCGATGGGAATATGCGCCCCCACAATCCCATTGCCGCCCAAGAAATGCCGCTTTGCATCAAAAAAATGCATCGACCCGCCCTTGCCCTTCGAGCATCCCGTGGCCTTGCCCAAAAGCTCCGCCATCAAGACCTCAGGCTCCATCCCCACCGCCAGCGCATGCCCATGATCCCGATACGCCGTCAACACATAATCCTTCGTTAAATCGATCGCCGCAATCGCCCCCACCGCCACCGCTTCCTGCCCGATATACAAATGGCAAAATCCCCCGATCTTCCGCAATCCGTAAAGCTGGGCCGACTTTTCCTCAAACCGCCGAATCAGCAGCATCTGCTCCAGCAACTTCCTGAAAAATTCCCCGCGATCATTCATGCCCGCTCCTTTCCCCCTCACCAAAGCGCACCGTCTCCCGGACATCTTTCATAGGCTCATACCAGACCCCGTCCTCCAGAACCGTTTCCAACACCACGCACTCCTCCGGATTCACGTTCACCCGCCACGCCATCCGGAGCCGCCGCCCCATCTGCTCAAAAACCTCCATCTTCAGCGACGCCGACTCGACAATATTCACCTTCCCCCGGAGCACCACCACCCGATCCAGATTACGGGACTGAATCATCCATTGAACCTGCGGATTGTTCCGAAGCTGTCGAACCTTCGCCGATTTCTCCGAAGTAATCGCAAACAAACACCCCCGACGCCCCTTCATCGTCCCCGGTGTCATCCACCGCATCACAGGCCGTCCCTGCTCGTCGATTGTGGCAAGAATTCCGGTTTTCGCATCCGCCAGCAACTCATCCACCCTCGCCAGCAGGGAATCTTCCGTTTGAGCCATTTTGGATTCCTCCCATGCGCAATGCTTGCGTAATTACCATAATAATCATTAACCGCTATTAACGCAAGAACGTTGCAAGAACTTTGACATTCACCCTAATTCGATCGTTATAACACTTGAAACTAACGATTCAAATCCAATGCCCGACACGCTCTCTTTTGTTGAAGAGGTAAAACTTTCCCCCGCTTTTAGAGATAATGGAAGGTTATTATCCTTTAATCATATTGAGCCGGTGGAGTATAGGGGTAATGTCGCTTACGCCGTAACTGCAAATTTGATTTTTGCCGTTTTTCTTTGCCTGGTAAAGTGCCTGGTCGGCTTGTTCCAGAATTTCTTCCCAGGAGAGAACGGCGTTTTCTTTGGTACACGCGGTCGCACCGATACTGATGGTGACTTTTTCATCGATTCCCTTCGGATGGACCAGCCCCTGGTTAAAAACGGTTTGGCAGAGGCGATATCCGGTTGAAATCGTTCCTTCCCTGTTCTGTGCGGGCAACAGAACGACAATTTCCTCACCGCCGTATCGAAAGGCTTCATCGGCCTGTCGAAGGACATTTTTAATGATCTCCGCGATGTTACGGAGAACCTCATCGCCGGCCTGATGTCCGAACGTATCGTTATACTGTTTGAAAAAATCCACATCGCACATGAGCATGCCGTACTGCTGGCCATAGCGGATGAATTGTCCATGAACCCGTTCGATGGTTTCATGAAAACTATGACGGTTGGCGATTTTCATCAGCGGATCGATGCGGGCCAGTTCCTCAAGTTTACTATTGAGAGACTGCAACTGTGTGTTTTTGACGGCCAGCTCTTTTTCGAGTGTGACCACGCGCAGCGCCGCTTTGATTCGCAATTGAAGTTCCTGCGGATTAAACGGTTTGCGGACATAATCGTCGGCGCCGGATTCCAGTCCTTCGAGGACGTCGTTCTGATCGTCACGGGCCGTCAGAAGAATGGTATAGATGTAGCTGCCGAAACGGGCACTGCGGATTTTACGACACAATTCGATACCGTTCATTCTCGGCATCATCCAGTCGATGATCACGAGTGAAGCGGCATTTTCCTGCAAAATTTCCCAGGCTTCCCAGCCGTCGGACGCAACGAGTAATTCGCCCTTCCAGGTCTGTTGAATCAGTCTCTGGAGTATCTTGCGGGAAATCGGATCATCATCGGCGATGAGTATTTTAATATCGTTCATGAGTTTCCTGTTATTGTTGGGAGTAAAGATTTTCCGGTTGTTTCATGAATTCATCCAGTTCCCTGAGTTGAGCGTTCAATTTATCCAGAAGATCCCTGGTGTTGTCGAGTTGCCGGTTTTTCCCGCAGAGTTCGAGTTCCAGAGCGGTTTGAGTAATCGATTCAGCGCCAAGATTGGCAGAGGCCCCTTTGATACTGTGTGCTTCACGAGTCAACACTTCCAGGTTCTGATCGTCGATGGCCTGGACAATGTTCCGGATCTGAGTTTTTGAGAAACTCAGAAACTCCGCGAGCATTTCACCCAGAAATTCCTTATCGCCGCCGCATCGTTCCAGGGCATCGGCGAAGTTGATGAGGGAGGAACCGATTTGTTTTTTTTCAGATTCACTCATTGTTTGCTCCTTGTCTTGATTTTCAGGTACTCTGTTGAAACCTTTTGAATGATTGGGTCGCCGGGACCGTGGTCGCTGAGCGTGTCGAACGGGTTGAATCGACTCGACGTCTCCGGCGGACGGCTCGTCGCCCGGATCGCGGGCCAAGCTGGATACCTTTTTGACGGAATGATTTTTTAACGACGTCCATTTATGGATCGCTTCGACCAACGCCTTGGGATGAATGGGCTTGGTCAGATAATCGTCCATACCTGCCTGGAGACATTTTTCGCGATCGCCCTGCATGGCGTGAGCGGTCATGGCGAGGATGGGAATCGATTTCCAGGGTTTATCGGATTGCCGAATCGCGGCGGTGGCTTCAAAGCCGTCCATTTCGGGCATCTGGACATCCATAAGAACGATATCATAGGTATTCTTTTGAATCGCCTCGATCGCTTCGCGGCCATTGACCGAGGCATCGACGATAAACCCCGCCTTGGTTAAGACGATCGTGGCGAGTTTCCGATTTACCGGATTATCTTCCGCCAGGAGGACTCGAATGGACTTCTCATCACCGCGAGGTTCAGTCACGGTGCTTTTGTCTTCAACGACAACAGGAGATTCAAGATTGTCGCATTTAAAGAGATCGCTCATCAATTTGAGCAACAGCGAAAACTTGACCGGTTTGGACAGGTGGAATTCACATCCCAGACGTTTCAATTCCCTGACGTCGTTCTCCAGCCCCAGGGAACTCATTGTAATCACTTTGCATGGAGCGAGACGCGGATCGTTTTTGATTCGTCGGAGAATATCCCTGCTATCGAGGCCCGGCATTCGGGAATCGAGCAATACCATCTGATAAGGGCGTCCTTCCTGATCGGCTTTTTTCAACTCTTCAAGGGCATCATTGCCGTTATGAACGAGATGAACCTCGGCGCAAGTTTTCCCCGCGAGGGTGTTGCGCAGGACCTGGCCGTTGCGAACATTGTCTTCCGCCACCAGAATTCGAAGTTTTTTGATGGTATCGCAGGAAATATCGTAAGATTGTTCGCCCGGATCGGCAGAACGTTTACCGAAGACCGCGGTAAACCAGAAGGTGCTTCCTTTTCCGGGTTCGCTTTCCACACCGATCTGCCCGTTCATCATTTCGACAAGCCGTTTTGAAATCGCAAGTCCCAGACCGGTTCCGCCGAATTTCCGAGTGGTCGAACCATCGGCCTGGATGAATTTTTCGAAGATACGCTGCTGTTTATATTTTGGAATTCCAATACCGGTGTCACGAATTTTAAACAGGACGGTGACGTGGTCTTCGGTTTCTTCCTGGAGGGTGGCTTGAAGATCGACCTCGCCGGATTCGGTGAATTTAATCGCGTTACCCGTCAGGTTAAGGATGATCTGCCTAAGCCGAACGTCGTCGCCTATCAGATGCAGCGGGACAGCAGGATCGATTTCGAAGATCAATTCAAGGTTGGCCTTGGGCGTTCTTGCGATAAGGATGTCCGAGACCGATTCGAAGAGTTCTTCCAGATTGAATTTATCGGGGCAAAGTTCGAGTTTACCTGCTTCGATTTTTGAAACGTCGAGGATGTCATTGATCAGGTCCAGCAGGGAGTTGGCACTGTTGGCGATGGTGCAGACATAATCGCGTTGCTCCGCGTTGAGCTTGGTATTCTTGAGCAATTCGCTCATTCCGATGATACCGTTCATCGGTGTGCGAATTTCGTGGGACATATTGGCGAGAAATTCACTCTTGGCTTTGCTGGCGGCAAGGGCTTCTTCGCGTGCCGATACAAGGTCGGTGATATCGACAACATTCAGGAGCGCGCCGCGATAAGTACCGTTTTGTGTAATGGGCTGGACGCGAAGGGTGAAATACCGATCTCCGATCTGTCGGTACACGACCACGGGAGTACAATCGCCAGCATGGAAGAGGGTGAAGATCGTCTGGATTTTATCGTATCCGATTTTAGGACTGATGGTATAAAGGGACTGCCCGATAGCCGAGACGGCATCGACATTGAAATTCCGGGAAAAATAAGGATTGATTTCGAGAATGGTTTCATTCTGATCGACCATGACGATTCCCTCTTCCATTCCCTCGATCATGGAACGAAGTTTGAGGGCTTCGACCTCGGCGACTTCTCGCGCTTTGACGAGTTCGGTGATATCCACAAACGATTCAAGCCCGATCTTATCGCCGAGTTCGTTTTGGGTGGAACGGGCGTTTTTAATCACCGTGAGCACTCTGCCGTCGATGGTTTTGACTTGGCAATGCTGCTGATAAACGTGATCGGCTTGCTCATTGTTGTTGAATAACTGACATTGTTCTTTGCTGCACTGTTGACATTTCAGCACATCCCAGCAGTGAAGACCGAGAATATCTTCATCCTTATAGCCTGTGATTTCGGTGAACGCGTCGTTGATGGTTCGGATGATCCGTTGCTCATCCACGGTGAAAATAGCCGTCACCGCGGTATCCAGAACGACGTTCAGGAACCGTTCGCGAGTTTCCGCCTGCTGCTTGGCCGACTCGGTTTCGGTTACGGCGTTCAGCAGGGCCTGCTCGCTTTCGACACGTTCGGTGATATCCCGGCAGATACCGCGATGCCCCATATATTTATTGTTCTTGACGATGGGAACGCCGTTGGTCAGCAGACAGACCCGGGTGCCATCCTTGCGAAAGTTCCAATTCACCATATCCATAAAAGGCGAGCGGGTGGAAATGTAGCGATCCATCTCTTCCATAACCTGATCGACATCCTCTGGAACGACAAAAGAATAGATTTTTTTACCTTCAATTTCTTCGGAGGAATATCCCAGGATACTTTCATGCCGACCTGAGATATAGGTAATGACGCCGTTGGCGTCCGTTTCCCACACGATCTCAGCCATAGCGCGGACAAGAATTCTGAATCGTTTTTCCGAGTCACGAGTTTTTTCTTCGAGTTTGCGTTGTTCGGTAATATCACGAAAGACAACCATAAGCCGCCGGGGACCTTCGAAATCAACGGCGCACAATTGGACCTGAGACAAAAAACGTTCGCCGTCAAATCGGCAAGTCCATCGTTCAATCGTTTCCGATTGTTCGGACAGAGGCGCATCGAAATATTTTTTTAAGCGAGGTTCCAGAGATTCGCCATTTTCAGGCTCGACAATAAACAAAGAATCGAGCGATGTTCCGATAAGTTGATGACTTTCACAACGGAATAATTGACAGGCAACAGCGCTGGCCGAGACGATCGTTCCCGTTTGATCGACCAGACACACGGCATCGGGAGATTTTTTGAAAAACGTCCGATATTGCTCGATAGTTTCATTGAGTTTGGCGGTGAATCGTTGTTTGCAGATTCCCCCCCAACGAATCAGGACTCCTGCGAGACCAAGCAGGAAAACTCCTACCGTCGCTAAATCTCGCAGCAGATTCCAGGCCCATCCCGAACCGCCGAATTTGCCGAGAATATTGATCGTCGCATTGTCAATTCCCGGCAGGGGCATGGAAATAACCGACAATTCCTGCCCCTGGTGATCGTAGACCGTTTTGGGTCCGTCCCCCCGCCAGATATCGATGCTTTCCTTGAGCATGGGAGATAAACCGATGTCTTCCGCGCTGTCGAGGACCTGCCCGTCCTGAACAACCACCAGATAAACGATCTGGTCGTCCCGGACGGCTCGATCAAGGGAATTTGATAATGCCGAGGGATTTTTCGTTTCGAGGGCGTGGTGGATCGCCCCGATATAATGGCTTAATCCGGAGTGAATGGATAATCGGCTGTTGGTTCGATGCAAACTCGAAAGTGTCCAGACGAGAATCCCTGTCATCAGGATGAATATCCCGATGATCAGAATATAGTAGTATCGCGATTTTTTTAAAAAAAACACCATATCGACGTCAAGCCCTTTCTTTCATCCTCCGGAATAGATTCACGTCGTAAACCCTGAAAAGGTTTTCCTGCACACCCTGTCTGATGAGCAGACGGATCGACCCTTATAGATAGATTTCCGGCCTCTATATAGTTTGTCGGACCATCGTTGCAGGCGGTTTAGGGATTCGTTTAAATCAGGTGAGTGAATGGTCGTTATTTCAATAAGTCCGAGCTATCGGGCATTATTCCTCAATTTGCCGATAGGGAAATGTCCTATAATCGTCGAAGTAATAATGCCATTAAAGAACATCCTGACGATAAAATCAGTGGTTATCGTGATTTTCGAGATGATTCAGAAAAGTAATTTCCTGATTGCAATCAACCCGTATAAGATTTATCCTGAGCTATATTTACATGCAACACATCGTTTTTGGAGGATGAAAAGCGCATGGATACCTCTTCTCGAACCGGATCGTCGATCCTGATCAAAAGTGTACTGGTTGTCGTATGTGCCGCTCTTTTTGAATTTTGCCTTGGCACATTTTACGCCTGGAGTATTTTTAAAGCTCCCCTGGCAGGACAATTCCACTGGGACGCGTCGCAGGTTCAATGGCCGATGACGTTAAATGCCATTTTCACCGGAGTGGCGGCGTTTTTGATTGGTTCGCGGGCGGATCGTTCTCCGCGAAGTGTGGCGATTGCCAGCGGCTTGCTTTGGGGCGTAGGGTTGATCCTGTCCGGATATGCCGCTTTTTACGGCAAACTCCAATTGCTCAACTGGAGTTTCGGAGTGATCGGCGGAATCGGCGTGGGACTGGGCTATATTACCGGCATCGCGGTTCCATTAAAATGGATGCCCCATCGACGCGGACTGGTCAGCGGGATCGTCATCATGGCTTTCGGAGCCGGGGGAATGATCGTCGCCAAACTGGGTCCGGGGATTCTTCATTCTCTGGGAACCCATGGTCCGGGATACGTTCTCGGCGGCATGGGCCTTATTTTCACTCTCGTATGTATCACCACCGGCTTTTATATGACCAATCCACCGGACTATCAGCCTAAAGCCAAACCCGTAAGCATCACTTCGTTATTTCCGGCGGAAGTTATTACCAGCGGGCGATTCTGGGCCATCTGGACAATGGTGTTCATCAACGTCTATGCCGGATTTGCGATTCTTTCCCAGGCTGCACCTATGGCAACGGATATATTGAAATTATCCGCCAAAGACGCCGGTTTGCTGGTCATGTTCCTTCTTTTAAGTAACGGAGTGGGCAGAATCTTCTGGTCGAGTCTGTCGGACAAGCTCGGCCCCAAGCCTGTACTGGTATTTATGTATGCCTCTTTGGTGGTCATTTTTCTTAGCCTGCTTCACATTCGTAACCCCATTCTCTTCGGTGCGGCTTGTTGTTATGTCGGACTCTGCTATGGCGGCATTTTCGGTACAATGCCGGCCTTTAGCGCCGGCATCTTTGGTGTCGCCCAGATGGGACGTTTTTATGGTCCGGTTTTGACGGCCATTTCCGCGGGAGCACTGATTGTTCAGTATTACTTTACTAATTTGATTAAAACAAAAGGCTATGAATTGCCCTTCCAGCTTATTGCCGGAGCGCTGGCTGTCGCGATGGTGTTGCCCTTGATTATTTCAGGAAAACGTGTTCCTGAAATCGACATACCGGCACCGCAGACCGTACCGGTGAAAAAATAAGCACTTACCGGAATAGAATAATCTTTGGGCTTAGCTTGACGGAGTCCGAAAAAGTGCTTACATTGAGTTTTTAAGATTTTTATGATTCTGATCTCGATGAAGGATAAGGAATTATGATTTGGAATGAAAAACTGGAGTGCATGGACCTGGAGAACATGAAGAACCTTCTTTCTGAACGGCTAAGAAAGATCGTTTCCTTTGTCGATAAAAATTGTCCGCTTTATCATGAGCGATTTAAGAAGACCGGTGTGAGCACGGACGATATCAAGACCATTGACGACATTCGAAAACTTCCGTTTACGACCAAGCTTGATATGCGGGATAGTTATCCGTTTGGACTTTTTTCCACGCCGAGCACCGGACTGAGCGAGATTCATATTTCGAGCGGAACGACGGGCAACCCCACAGTGGTCGGGTATACCAAAGACGACTTGAAATTGTGGGGGGAAGTGGTGGCCAGGGCACTTTGCTGTGCCGGGGCCAAACCCAAAGACCGGATTCAGATCGCCTATGGTTACGGACTTTTCACGGGCGGTCTGGGGCTGCATTATGGAGCGATGGAGTTGGGGCTGACGATCATTCCCACCTCGTCGGGCCAAACGAAGCGGCAACTCAAGATCATGCAGGACTTCAAGCCAAGGATTCTGGCGTGTACTCCGAGTTACGCGCTGTATATGGCGGATGAAGCCGGAGAAATCGGGATCGATCCACGCGAGAGCAGCTGGGAGATCGGTGTTTTCGGAGCGGAACCCTGGAGCGAATCGATGCGCTCCGAGATCGAATCGACCTGGAATATGCTGGCGACGGATATTTATGGCCTTTCGGAGATCATCGGACCGGGCGTTTCGCAGGAGTGTACGCATAAAGACGGGCTTCATGTTTTCTGGGATGTTTTTTATCCGGAAGTCATTTGTCCGGAGACCGGCGAACCGGTGAAAGACGGCGAGCCGGGCGAACTGGTGATTACGACACTGACGAAACAGGGAATACCGCTGATTCGATATCGCACGCGGGATATTGTCAGTATGACGCACGAACCATGCAAGTGTGGGCGAACCAGTCCGCGTGTAAGCCGAATTCTGGGCAGGACGGACGATATGATTATCGTTCGCGGGATCAACGTTTTCCCGTCGCAGATCGAGCATGTGTTGCTGGGAATCGAAGGCACAGAACCGCATTATCAGTTGATTATCGATCGGGACAAGGGCCAACTCGATAAAGTGGAAATTCATGTTGAAGTGAATGAAGAAATCTTTTCGGATGAGATCAAAAAACTCCGTCAATTGGAAGAAACAATCAAGCGGGAGATCGAATCGGTGTTAAGCATCGGCGTGAAGGTGAAACTGGTCGAGCCGAGAACAATCGCACGCAGCGAAGGCAAGGCGAAACGAGTGATTGACAAAAGGACGCTGTGAGATGGGCTATGAGCTTCAGGCCACAGACTACAGGCCAGAGGCCACAGACTTACAGGCTACGGGCTACAGGAAGAGAAAAACCGGTGGGCAGGGTCCACCTACAGAGAGGAACTAAAATGAAGATCAATCAGATTTCGGTTTTTCTGGAAAACAAGGAAGGTCGGATTTATGAGGTGTGCGAACTGCTGGGCGCTCACGACATCAATATTGACGCACTGAACATCGCGGAAAGCGAAGGGTTCGGGGTGCTTCGCATGATCGTGAACAAACCCAAAGCGGCGATGGCGGCATTGAAGGAAAAAGGTTTTTCGGCAAACCAGACGGATATTCTGGCGGTAGAGGTGGAAGACCGTCCGGGCGGACTGGCGGATGTGTTGAGAGTAATTTCGACCAATCAGTTGAATGTGGAATATATGTATGGTTTTACGTTGCGAAAATCCGACCGTGCGTTGATGGTTTTCCGCTTCGACGATCCGGAAAAGGCGGCAAAGACTTTACAGGCTAATCAGATCAGGATTATTCGCGGCAGTGATATACAGGAAAGTTAAAAATTACAAGTTGGAAGAGAAGGCGGTGGACAAGGCCAACTCTACAAAACAGGTGAAACATGGAAATCAATTATTGGAACAAAGCTGTTGAAACAATGGATCGTGAGCAACTGCAGATGCATCAGCTCAAGCATCTGCAGGACACGGTGGATTCCGCGATGAAAACATCCTTCTACAAGAAACGCCTGGGAAAAGTCGGAATCACTTCAGGCCGGGACATTAAGAGCCTTGACGATTTCAAAAAACTGCCCTTCACGTCCAAAGACGATCTTCGGGAATGTTATCCCAACGCCCTTCTCGCCGTCAGCAAGGACGAGGCGGTTCGCATCCACACCTCCAGCGGCACAACGGGAGTGCCGACGGTGATTTACCATACTCAGGAAGACCTGGACCACTGGACCGAACTGGTCTGCCGGGGTATTGTTTCCAGCGGCTGTACCCGAAACGACGTTTTCCAGAACATGATGACCTATGGCATGTTCACAGGCGGGCTGGGACTTCATTACGGGGCTGAGCGTGTGGGCATGACGGTGATTCCCATCGGCGGGGGCAATACGATGCGCCAGCTCAAGCTGATGAAGGATTTCAACACGACGGTCATTCACATCACACCGAGCTATTGTCTGCACGTTCACGAAAAACTGGCGGAAGCAGGTGTGGCCCGCGAGAGTCTGTCTCTGAAAAAAGCCTTTTGCGGCGGCGAACCCCATACGGAAAATATCCGGAAAAAAATCGAAGAAATCTGGGGTATCGACGTTTACAACTGCTATGGTATGAGCGAAATGAACGGCCCGGGGGTCGGATTCGAATGCCTGTGCAAAACAGGTCTGCATATCTGGGAAGACAACTACATTCTGGAGATCGTCGATCCTCAAAGCGGCCGGGAAATGGAAGACGGCGAACAGGGAGAAGTCGTACTGACGACACTGCTTCGCAAGGCCACGCCGCTGATCCGTTATCGTTCGCGAGACCTGGCCCATGTTATTCCGGGCCGGTGCGAGTGCGGCAGAACTCACCGGAGAATGTCGAGAATCATGGGGCGATGCGACGACATGCTGATTATCAACGGGGTGAACATCTATCCGTCACAGATCGAAGAAGTGATCATGAAAATGCCGGAGGTCGGCAACAATTATCAGATTCTGGTTGAAAAGAACGGCACACTCGACAAGCTGACGATCAAAGTGGAAATCTACTCCAAGATTTTCACGGGTGAAATCTCGGCGATAGAAGCCCTGAAGCACAAGATCGTCGAAAATCTCAAGGCAAACATTATCATCAATCCGGTGGTCGAACTGCACGAGCCGGGCAGTCTGCCCGCCTTTGAAGGCAAGGCCAAACGCGTCGTCGATAACCGCACCAGCATATAACCATAAACGTTCATCATACAGGGAGGTACAGACATGGCAAAGCAACTGAATATTTTCGTGGAAAATCGCCCCGGGCGAGTCAAAATGGTTTCGGAAATTCTTTCAGAAAATCATATCAACATTCGCGCGTTTACGATTCAGGATCGTGGAAATTTCGGCGTGATCAAATTGATCGTCGATCAGCCTCAGACGGCCTACAGCGTTTTGACTGAAAAAGGATTGGCCTGTGCGATGAAAAACGTGCTGGCGATTGCGATCGTGGATAAACCCGGAAATCTGCATCACCTGGCGACGATCCTGGCGGAAAATAAGATCAACATTACCGACGCCTACGGGTTCATCATCGAGCCACAGAAACAGGGCGTTTGCTGCATGGAAGTCGAGAATCCGGAAAAGATCAGGGAAATCGTCGAGCAGGCAGGATTTACGATTCTGGCGGAAGAAGATTTATACGAACTCTGATAGCCGCACATCGACGATTCAACGGATCTTGTACGTTTTTGAATTAATACCAAACCAACTTAAGGGTAAAAGGTTTTGGTGTGGCTTTTACGGTTTTTTCCTGTGAAAAAGGTTGTCCCGTTCCGACAGGGCGCAAAGATTAAGTCTCTTCTGTATAATACGCTTTTGATTTATACGGAATTGACTTATTGAATGCGCGGTACTTTAATGTCAATAAACTATTTCAGGCAGTATGAGCTTCGAAATCGGGA
>JAAZAW010000326.1 GCA_012514125.1 Phycisphaerae bacterium
TGTGGTCCCTGAGCTTGTCGAATGGGTCGAAGCGACTAAACGTTCATAAAAGCAGACCCTTCGACAGGTTCAGAGTCCGAAACTACGACACGTTTAAATCAAAGGCGTATTAACCCAAATACATCTGACAAGACCCAATGCACATTGATTTCACTTGACAGAATATTCATTTATTGATTCAATGATTATATCATCATGATGTTATAATGTACTATTATTGGAGATCGACATGTCAAATTTCACATACCCCCCATCAAAATATGTGCCATTCCGAGATATGGAAGCTTTGGAACGCTGCCGGAAAATCAAACGAGAAGATATTACCAAACACCCCAACCCGGATTTCAAGATCAGTGTCCTTCCTGATAACATGATCGAACACATGTGGGTAACGGACATGTTCTATCGCATTAAAGAGGCGGCTGATGCGGGACGAAAAATTGTCATCATTACCCCCAACCCTTGTCCACTTTACAAAAAAGTAGCATATTTGATTAATAAATTTCGCGTAAGCTGCAAGCATGTCTATACCTTCAATATGGACGAATACGCCAACGAAAAAGGCGAAATCGCCCCGGAAACCTGGCCGATGGGGTTCATGTATGCGTTCAAGAAATTTTTCTACAGCCAGATCGACCCGGAACTTCGACCTGCTGAAAACCAGTGTCAAGGCCCAACCGACAAGAATATCAAGGATTACGGCAAAATGATCGCCGACGCCGGCAATGCCGACATCTGCTACAGCGGCCCGGGTTGGACGGGACACCTGGCGTTCATCGAACCCGATGCGCCGGAATTTGAAGGTTCACTGGAAGAATGGAAAAAAATGGGGCCTCGCGTCTGTACCTTAAGTCCTTTCACTCTGGCTCAGAATTCGTTGCATGGCAGTTTCGGCTATAGCGGCGATATCGCACTGGTCCCGCCCATGGCGGCAACCATCGGACCGGCCCAGGTAATCGCCGCCAAGAACCGCATCGACGTTAATGCCATCACCGTTCATGGAACAACGACAAGCTGGCAGCGGTTGATGACGCGGCTGGTGACGCATGGACCTGTAACACCAAAATTGCCGACATCGATTCACCAGTTGTTGCGAACCGATTGCTGGATTTCAGAAACAGCCGCCCGGAATATCGAACCAAGCGACCTGATTGAATACTAAAGTAAATATCAACCTGAAAAGGATAAGATGACAAAAACAGGCGGCCTTCGGGTTGCCTGTTTTTCTTTTATTCAACACGCGATCAATGAAGCAGTGTCACAAAAATTTTTCGAGTACGCGGACCGTCGAATTCAGCAAAAAAAATGCCCTGCCAGGTGCCCAGAACCATTTTCCCATCAACAACAGGAACAACCTTCGTTACGCCGGTCAGCGTCGATTTGATGTGGGCATCGCTGTTTCCTTCGCTATGGCGAAAATTGTGGCTCGTCGGTACTCGCTTTTCGAGATATTCGAGTATATCTTCCGAAACAGTCGGGTCGGCGCATTCATTAACCGTAATTCCCGCCGTCGTATGCGGAGCATTGATCAAAACCGCTGCGGCATCCCGGCCTTCTTCTTTCACAATTCGAGCCACCTGATCAGTAATATCAAGCATCTGACATTTGTTGGTTGTATTAATAATTATTTGCCTCATTCAATTTTCCTCTTTCATATTGTTATTCATTTTACTGCTTTTCAGAGAAAAAAGTCAGTACTCTTTCAATATTTTTTTATAAATTCACAGGAAACACCGATCAATCCGGGAAATACAAAAAATTGAGACTGCAATCCTCTTAATCTGATACCGCCGGAATCAACGATTACCTTATTACCCCCAGCAATCCGGGAAAAACAAATCCAAGCCCTCGTGTGATGAACTCGATTGCGATCGCTGCGAGAATCAACCCCATCAGCCGTGTGGCAATATTAACTCCCGTTTGCCCGATCTTGTTCCGAATCGGTCCAGCCAGGCGAAGGGAAAGATAAACAACCGCACCCGTCAAAAGAATCATCCCCCACAAGGCAACTTTTTGCCAAAACAGTTGCGCCTGATGAGAATTCAGAATCACCGTACTAAGTGCCCCAGGCCCCGCCAGAAACGGAATCGCCATCGGCACAACGGTAAAGTCTTCTTTCATCAATCCTTCTTGTGTTTCTTCCATACTGTACTTGGCACGGGTCGGCTCGGCGTACAACATCGATATGGCGATCAAAAGAACAAGAATACCTCCGCCGATCTGGAACGACGGAAGGGAAATACCGAAAAATTTTAAAATCGCTTCACCCGCCAAGCTTGCCAGAAACAAAGCGATCACCATCGCAATCACCGTTTTAAGCGAAAGCTTTTTAATTTCCGTCGAAGGGCGCCCTTCGACAAACATCAAAAACCGCGGAATAGCTCCGATTGGATTGACAATTGAAATCAAACCCGTCGCCAGTTTCACGACATAAAGCAGCTCATTATTAATTTCCATAATAA
>JAAZAW010000327.1 GCA_012514125.1 Phycisphaerae bacterium
GCGCGGTACTTTAATGTCAATAAACTATTTCAGGCAGTATGAGCTTCGAAATCGGGATATCGTGACATTAGCCCCCGCGCACGAAGTAAATGGAATTAGTATTAGTCGTGTCGTAGCATTACAAATATCAAAATTTCGGTCGCCCAGGAAAGTCGAAGCGACATGGCGTAAGCAAGCAAAAAGACTCTTCGGCTTTCTTCAGGGTCCGAAACTACGATATGTTTAAATCAAAAGCGTATAAGAGCTTTTTTTCCTCTTCGGATTCGTTCGCGGGTTTTCGTGGTTCAATTTCTTTTATCGCCTGAACTTCCCCTTAAAATCTTCCGCCGGGTATTTTTTCACATTCTTCTCCATCTTGTTTCGGAGCGTCTGCGATAGATCCAGCTTCAGGGTATTGGCCATGGCCAGAACATACGAGAGAATATCCGCCAGTTCCTCGCCCACTTGCCTGCGAGTATGTTCATTACTCAAATGAGCTTCGAGTTCTTTCGTTTTGATCCATTGAAAATGCTCCATCAACTCCGCCGCCTCGATAGCGATACTCATCGAAAGATTCTTTGGATCGTGAAACTGTGCCCAGTCGCGTTCGGCCACGAATGCTCGGACCATCTGCCGAAGTTCTTCTACCGTGGTTGTGCTATCGTTCTTCATCTTATCGCCTTATTGGTCGTTGGAAGTTAGAAGTTAAAAGTTAAAAGTTGGAAGAGTGTTTGGTTCAACTTCCAACTTCTAACTTTTTCTTCAACCACCTATTTCTTCTTGCCGATCTTCTGGACCGTCGATTGAACCGTCAACGGCAGCCCCAACAGCTTGATGAAACCGATCGCATCGCTCGGATTGTATTCGGCGCCCATCGTGAAGCTCGCCAGGTCTTTCGAGTACATCGAATACGGACTTTTCGCGCCGGCCACCTCACAATTGCCTTTTTGCAGTTTCACCCGAACCGAACCGGTCGCGAATTTCATCGTCTGATCGAAGAACGCATCGAGCGACCTTCGCAGCGGCGAGAACCACATGCCGTAATATACCATCTCGGCGTATTTCACCGACAGCATCTGCTTAAAGTGCAGTGTTTCGCGGTCCAGCGTCAGGGCTTCGATCCCCTTAATCGCCTCAACCAGAATCGTTCCGCCCGGCGTCTCATACGCCCCGCGAGACTTCATTCCCACGAGTCGATTTTCCACCAGCCACGTCTGGCCCACCGCGTTCTTACCGCCGACTTCGTTCAAATACGTCAACAGCTTCACACCGTCCATCTTCCTGCCGTTCACACCGACGGGAATACCTTCCTCAAAATCGATGGTCACATACGTCGCTTTCTCCGGTGCTTTTTTCCGCGGCACGGACATCACCCAAAGCTCATCCTTAGGCTCGTTCCACGGGTCTTCCAGATCGGCGCCTTCATGGCTGATGTGCCAGAGATTTCGATCGCGGCTGTAAATGCTCTTCTTGCTCACCGTCACCGGAATGTTCCGCTTGGCCGCAAATTCAATTGCCGCTTCGCGACTGGTGAGTTCAAAACTCGGGTCTTTCCACGGCGCGATAATCTTGAGGTTCGGATCCAGCGCCATGAACGTCAGTTCGAATCGAACCTGATCGTTCCCCTTGCCCGTCGCCCCATGTCCGACCGCGTCCGCCTTTTCCTCATGAGCCACCCGAACCTGCTCCGCCGCAATCAAAGGCCTGGCAATCGAAGTCCCCAGCAGATATTTGTGTTCATACACCGCGCCGCTCTTGAGCATCTTCCAGATGTAATTTTCCACAAACGTCTTGGTCAAATCGCAGATCACCACCTTATCGGCGCCGCTGCGCTTGGCTTTTTGTGTAATCCCTTTAAGCTCATCTTTCCCCTGTCCGACGTCGGCCACAAACGCCACCATCTGGCAGTTGTATTTTTCTTTAATCCAGGGCAGAATCACCGAGGTGTCCAACCCGCCGCTATACGCAAGGACCGTTTTCCTGACCTGCTTCGTCTGTGCCTGTGCCATTGTCTATACTCCACTCGAAAAATTGCTAAACGTAAAAAATGACAAAATCAAAAAAAATAGTATATGAAAACCCCATCAACAAATAAACCTCAAAATTCAACCTTCTTCATCGAGTTTTCACCGCTATCCAATTGCGGGATACTTAATCCCGTCATTCCCGCGAAGGCGGGAATCCAGAAGCGACTCAAGTCGCTTGATATTCTCTTTTTCCTCGACAAGTTCCTTTGTCGCCTCTTTGACTTCACTGACTTTCTTTCGACTTATCCAGACACTCCGAATCGTCTTTCGAATATTTCACTTCCAGCACATCTTCGCTTCGCAGCACACGAAAAATCGTCTCCCACAAAATCTTCAAATCCAGCATCAAACTCGCATGTTCGATATACCACAAATCCAGTTCGATCTTGTCCTCATGCGTCAGTGCCCCTCGCCCGCGAATCTGCGCCCAACCTGTGAGTCCGGGCTTGACGTCGCATCGTTTTTTTTGTCGATCCGTCCACCGTTCATATTGCCACGGTAACAAGGGCCTTGGGCCTACCAGCGTCATCTGTCCTCTCAAAACATTCACCAGTTGCGGTAGCTCATCCAAACTATATCGCCGCAAAAATCGCCCTGACGCCGTCACACGCGGGTCGTTTTCATCCTTCGGCGAAAAACCGTAAGGATCGGTATCGGTCCGCATCGTCCGAAATTTATACAGCGTAAAAACTTTCCCCCGAAACCCCACGCGATTCTGCCGAAAAATAACAGCTCCGGGCGAATCGATCCTGATCCACACCGCAATCGCCGCCATCAGGGGCAAAAAAATCAACAGCCCCGTCGCCGAAACAAAAATGTCCAGACTTCGTCGTATCAACCCATACATATCTTTAATTATTCCCGAAAAAGTTGTATTATAGGATACACGCGAACACGGCTCAGGTAAATAGAATGGTTTAAAAAGGAATAACAGCCTGAACTTTAAATTGCCCCAGAGTTAAAAATGCTAAAAATCGAAAATATCGCACTCGTGACATTTGACCTCGACGATACACTCTATCCGGAGCGATACTACGTCCTGGGCGGTTTTAAAAATGTCGCTTCGCTGCTGGCCCCCAACGATCGCTCCGCCGCCGACGCTCTTTACGATACCATGCTCGACATGCACCGGGACGGACAGCGGGATATCTTCCAACGCATCCTCGCCGATTTCTGCTCCGACCCTGCCGCTGAACGTCTTGACGAATTACTCAACTGCTATCGCCTTTCAAATCGGCCGTTGAATCTTTTTGCCGACGCCAATCACGCCCTGGACCGCTTTGGACTCGCAGTTCCCCATTTGGCCATTCTCACCGACGGCTATCTGCTCGCCCAGCAAAAAAAAGTAGAACTCCTCAACCTCCAATCCCGTGTGGAGAAAATCATCTACACCGACGATTATGGCCGCGATTACTGGAAACCCTCGCCCCATGGTTTTGAACTCCTGATGAACGAGTTTCAACTTTCCCCGACCCAATGCCTCTATATCGCCGATAACGAAGCCAAAGATTTCGCCGGGCCAAATCGTCTGGGCTGGCGAACCGTAAAAATCATCCGCCCCGACGGTGTCTACGCCGATGCTATCGCCGAAGAACCCCTTTTCAAACCGGAATTCACACTCACGACTCTCGACGATCTGGAACTCGTCGGTTCCTGATTCAACCGAAACAAAATGCGAAAGGCGTAAAATACGAATGAATCCGACAAAAATTATTCTCACAAAATTTCTGATGCTCGCCCTCGCCGGAGCCGCCGGCACGCTCGCCCGCTATGGCATTTCGACACTGACGCATAAACTCTTTGCCGGCGTCTTCCCCTGGGGCACATTCGCCGTCAACATGCTAGGCTGTCTGTTCTTCGGCCTGGTCTGGTCGCTTACAGAATCCAGACTGATCATCGCCGGTGAAATGCGTCTCATCGTTCTGGTGGGTTTTATGGGCGCCTTTACCACTTTTTCCACTTTCGCCTTCGAATCCGCCCACATGCTCCGAACCGAGCAA
>JAAZAW010000328.1 GCA_012514125.1 Phycisphaerae bacterium
AAATGACAAACAGGGATGGAATTAGCGTTGAGGGTATTTCAAAGGAGGCCGTGATAGCGGCGCGGTCGCCGATAGTATGATCCACCCATGTCGCGGCACCCGTGAGGATGAAATTCGATGTGTACCTGACATGGATTCCGTTTGTGAAAAATGCCGTCAGTAGAGTAATACTAATTTGAAAAAATGATGACAAGGAGTATCTCATGCGACGATTGAAAAGTTTTTGCCACGGTTTTACATTAATCGAATTGCTTGTGGTGGTGGCAATTATTGCGGTACTCATTTCAATTTTATTGCCCAGTCTGCAAAAGGCCAGAGGCTATGCCAAGCAGGCCAAATGTCAGAGTGACCTTCGCCAGATTAATACGGTTTTCAGTTATTACCAAGGCGACTATAATGGATGGTATCCCTATTATAAAAATTACCCCACCGAGGCATATTCCAACGACTTGAAGTGGCATCTCCGGCTGAAAAAGAAAAAGTATTTTCCCAATACGGACATATTCTGGTGTCCGGCCAGCCGAAATACCTATAGCAGCGAAGAGAAGGAAAAATGGTGGTACTGGGGATACATGGATCATGGTTACAGCATGGGGCTTAGCAACGATTACAGCGTTTCCGCCATGCTGCCCGACCATTTTAAAGGGGCTCAGGTGGATTCCATCGCCGATCCGAGCCGTACCCTTTCCGTGCTTGATACCCGGGTCCTAAAAAGTACCCCTAGCGATCCAATGACGGCGCAAGGCCGATTTGTTTGCGAAACCTATTTTTCTCTTACATCGACCTGGGATATGGGTATCGGGGTGGCGCGTCATGATGGAAAATGCGGTGTGGCCTGGGTTGACGGTCATGTCAGTATGATTATCCAGCCCGATCCCCAGGACGAAATGACTCTTTATTTCCCGATGGCGCTGACCAGTTATGGGTATTCGAATAATTACTGGGACCGCAAGTAACGGGATGAAGGATTCCATCTCGCCTTTTTAATGTATCGTGTCGGTATAATCTATCGGAGATCACCGGATGACTGCCTGGCGCCACTGGCTCATAATTATTTATTTTGGATTTGCGGTATGCGTTTCTAGCTCTGAAGTCCCTGTGAACAAGCCCCGGGATTTGAAGCCGGCCAATCTTATTTCCAGTACCTTTGCAAAGATAGAAAAGAACGGCCTTCCGGCCGGCTGGAAAGTAACCGTCCGCGGCGAGAACGCCCGTTTTGCCGGCGTTACGGTCGAGCGGGACAAAAAGCCTTCGCAGAACGTCGTTAGGATTCAGCTTCGAAAAGAAGCCGGTGTTTGCCTCGATACGGCTGGCCCAGCACAGCTCGTCGCGGGAAAGAGATATCTTCTGGTGGTTCAGTTCAAAGTGGACGATATGTTTTTTACCGGCCATTGGTATCATCGTCCCGCCGGCATCTGGATTTACGTCTATGGAACCAACAACAAACATACCTGGATGGCCGTTCGGGGGGAAGGCGATACCGAGGGTTGGGTAACGGCACTATTACCTTTTCCGCCTGTGAACCGCAAAGAGGATGCCGGGGATTTTTCCCGTACGAATGTGATTTTGCACTGTTATAACATGGTCGGCACCGTGCGGTTCCGTACTCCCATGATCATCGAAATTCCCAAGGGATTCGACATGGAAGCACAGTTCGAGCTCAAGGGTGCAAGCGTCTATGGTGGAAATCTGACCCTGAAACCGTAAATACAGAAAGGATGGAAGATGAAAGGTTTATCTACAACGATTGCAGGAATTTTATTCTTACTTGTTTTTTTAGGGTCAACCGCGGCCTCGATGGCTGCATCCATGGAGTTGTGGCCTTCGGACCGACGCCGCAACAATACATTGTATTGCTACGGCAACGACTGGAACATGCTCAAGATCGGTCTTTATTCCGACAAAAACGCATCATCCAATAGCGGCGGTAAATACAAGATCAAACTGCCGAAGTCCTTTACGGAACCCGCAATTCTGGAAGTGACCCTGCCGCGTGCGGTGGAATTTCTCGGAGCGTCATTATCGGATATGAACCACGTAAGCAAAGAATTTGAAACAGTCGATATTACTGAGAACAATAGACAGTACAGACAAATACGCATAGTGCTCGACAACAACAGATTAAATGAGCGTATGAAGGATGCTTTCTACGATATCTTTGTCTGGTATATGCCACCTGAATATTTAGATGATAAAGTTGGTTGGACCTTTACTTATGGAGGAAAACAATTGGCCTCTTCTTCGAACCGGTTTCGGACGGCCGGAGTGGTACGAGAAGGGCAGAAACTTCCCCACCGGTTTGTATTTTATCCTTACGGACCCTCTAGCATCGTGCCGAATGAAGATTTTGATAAAGTGTCTGATTTTTATAAACGATTTGGAATTCACGGTATTGTATTATCCTGGAGTTTTGGGCTTCCACAGAGTGAAGAGCGATTACGGAAAATGCTTGAAGCCCATCACCGTCAGGGCATCAAAAATATTGCCAATATGGATACACTTTGCAGGAAATATGGCCGGGGTCTCGACACAGCCGGTTCTCATAATATTAAGGACGACAAAGGTTTAGTCAACGCTATGGACCAGGCCTGCCAGGGAATAGAAAGTAAGGAGGCCAGACGGGAATGGAAGGATGCGAGTCGGTACTTTGACATGGCCCTATATGACTGGGAACCGGAAGGCCCACAGACTTGGCCGGGATACGACGATTCTGCATGTATCGCCGCCTTCAGCCAGGCACAAGGTCTTAACGATCCTATTTCTCCCGAATTGATTAAGACGAAATACCGACAGGCGTATGCCCGGTTCCGGATGGAGCAGACGGTCCGTCCACTCTACAGCCTGCGAAAAACGATCAACGCGGGCAAGCCCATGCCTTTGATCATTGAGCAAGGCGACGGTTCTGCCAGGAATATCGACTACGCGATCTACGCCAGGGGCTTCGATATCCTGCGTCCGATGATCTATAAACCCAGCCCGCTGGCTTATGCCCGGGACGTGCTGGAGATGCTTGATGGCACTTCGATTTCCGGCAAAAAATTCATGCCGGACCTGACCATTGGCTGGCCGAGTGGAGGATCTCTTCGGGAAAGCCCGGAGGAGTTTCTCCTCGATACGATGATATCGGCTGCGGCAGGTCTGGGCGGTATCGGCCACTGGCCGGAGATGTACCGCACGGACGCGGCATTGTTCGGTATTCATGAGGGGTTGGCTCGGATTGCCCTGGTCGAAGACTTTTACTTCGACGGCCAACCGGTTGATACTGTATCGGTCAGAGGACTCTCGTACAGAGAAAAGACAATCGATCTGGGTTCCCGGAAGCTTACCTTCCATGCTCCGGATTGGCGGCCGGTTCTGCTGAGTTTCGTTCACCGGCTGA
>JAAZAW010000039.1 GCA_012514125.1 Phycisphaerae bacterium
CCCTCCATTTCGTACAAAATGTATTTTTCCTCCCTGGCACCCCCAAAAACCGTGATTTTTCTCACCGCAAACATCCGGATTTTGTACAAAATGTACAATCACCCCACCTGCCAAAGGAGAAAACATCGGATCAAACTCCACCAAAGGCAGGTTCACCCGCCAACCATCGTTCCCGCCTGTCGCAATGCGCAGACAGACACCTCCGCAGGATTTCTTACGATACCATTTGAGTTATTCGTCTCTTTCTTATAAAATCCAAAAATAACGATCTTTAAGAAATGGAGCGAAAATCAGTGAGTACAAATCCGGCAGTCAAAAAAACAAAAAGTCAGCAAGCCCATGCGTTATTGAGAACGATGATTATATCAGGAGAATTCCGTCCGGAAAATAACTGGTCGTTGAGAAAACTTGCAGCAAAATTAAAAATGTCCGTCGTTCCCATTACCGAAAGTCTTCGGCGACTCGAACAGGAAGGGATTATCGAAGTTCGGCCCCAGCGAGGCATCTCCGTTCGCATTCTCTCCCCTCAGGAATTACAGGAACTCAAATTGATTCGCGAAGGCCTCGAAGTCCAGGCCGCCCGAATCCTGGCAATTTACCAACCCAAAGCCAAAATAAAAAAACTCCGCATTAAAGCTCAAAAGATTCAAGCCCTGCTGAAAAAAAAGAAAACCAAAGAAGCAGCCTGTGTGGATTTTGAACTCCATCAGGAAATTATCGAAGCAGCCAATTGTCCCCAACTCACCGACCGCTACGATCAGCTCGCCACACTGAGCATGATCAGCACCGGCTCATGGGACCCAGCCTGGCTCAACCAGGAAATCCAGGGCCACTCCAACCATATGCTCCTCGTCGAAGCCATCGAATCAGGCGACCCCGAAAAAGCCGACCGGGCCGTCCGTAACCACCTGAGAAGCGTCGCCAATCAATTCGACAAAAAACCGGCAAATTAAAAATGCCGATACC
Organism: Phycisphaerae bacterium; assembly: GCA_012514125.1. Taxonomy (GTDB): domain Bacteria; phylum Planctomycetota; class Phycisphaerae; order JAAYCJ01; family JAAYCJ01; genus JAAZAW01. The sequence goes on from JAAZAW010000039.1 coordinate 967, forward strand.
CGCCGGCCTGAATCTCAACCCGACGACCGGTAGGATAAATCATCAAAATCCCCGACTCTTCGACGATGCGTCCAATAGGCAGCAATCGAACATTTTCCGGTAAATCCGGCAACTCGCTCGGCGAAATTCCAATCGCCGCAAGCAATTCAAAATCTTCCCCATCATTAATTGCATAATCCATCGCTTCTTTGCCGGTCTTCGCCGACAACTTCCGCGCATCTACGGAAATAGCTGCTTCCACCGCATGCGAAAAAAGTTCCGCCCCACACCGGCTCTCCGCGCACATATGCCCAAGATCGCTCGACAATCCATCGGAAATATCGATCATCGCATGCACCGGCAAATGTTCCGCTATCCAAAGCCCCTGCTCGATTTTAGGCTCAAAACGCAAATGCTTGCCCAGAATCGAACCGCCCAGTGTCCCCGTCACATATAAATAATCGCCCGCCTTCGCCCCCCTTCGTAACGTCGGCTCATTTCGCTGACATTTCCCCAGCAAGCATACATCCAGCACCAACCCTTTTTCCGAATGCGATGTATCCCCGCCGACAATCGGACAACCAAACCGATCCGCAAGTTGCATCATCCCCTGAAAAACACCCTTGAGAATTTCCACCGGCATCTCCGGCGGTCTGGCCACCGACACAATCGCCGCCACCGGCTCACCTGCCATGGCAGCGCAATCCGAAAGGCATCGCCCCAACGCCTTGTGCCCCACTTCCTCAGGTTTCGCATCGGGAAAAGTAAAATGAATATTTTCAATCACCATATCGCTGCCAAGCAGCACCTTGCCCCCGGGAAGATCGATCACCGCCATATCGTCGCCGATTCCCACCGCCACGCCGGTTCGGCCGACCGGCCGATCCAGAACCTGACGAAGCCAGGATATAAACTCAAATTCGTTCATCACTTTTGCATCGCCACAAGCTGCTCCGCGAACTTCACCAACTTCGCACCTAACGACGTTTTCGTCGTCTCAGGCCATCGCTGCCATTCATATTCCCGTGTGTAAACCTGAACATTGTTCGTCGAACTGCCCAATGCCGTCGGCGAGTTAAGCACAATCACATCCAGATTTTTTTTGCTGAACTTTAGCAACGCATGATCGCGACCCGCACGATCTTCCAGAGCAAAACCAATCAAAAGCTGGTGATCTTTTTTCCGTCGGCCAAGCTGAGCCAGGATATCCGGATTCGGCACCAGCTCAAGCGTGATCGCCGTTTCGTTTCGATCTTTTTTAATCTTATAGCGACTCTTGATCTTCGGCTTGTAGTCCCCAACCGCCGCCGACATCACCACAACATCCACCTTGGAAAAAACTTTCAGGGCTTCGCGATACATCTCGTCCGCACTGACCACCGATATCACTCGAACCCCTTTGGGAGGATCCAGATTCACCGGTCCGGAGATCAGCGTTACCCGATGACCGCGTTTTTTCGCCGCCCGTGCTATCGCATACCCCATCTGACCGGTCGAACTGTTACTGATAAACCGCACCGGGTCAATGTATTCACGTGTCGGACCTGCTGTAACAAGAATATGCATCGCAGTTTACCGCCCATCAAGAAGATTGATGATGGCCGAGTAAATTTCCTCCGCTTCCACCATTCGGCCCGGACCACTCGTACCGCATGACAGATGGCCCTGCGTCGGGCCGACAAAATGAAAACCAAATTCCTTCAACCGCCGAACATTATCCCTGACGATCGGATTGTTCCACATATGAGTGTTCATCGCAGGGGCAAGTAAAATCGGGCAGGTCACCGCTAAAGCAGTACAGGTAAGCAAATTATGTCCAAAACCCCACGAAAGTCCCGCCAGCGTATTGGCCGTCGCAGGGGCGATTACAAAAATATCCGCCCATTGCGCAAGCTGAATATGATTCGAAGTCACCGATTCCTGAGCGACAAAAATGTTGGTCTTGACCGCTCGACCCGTAAAAGCCTGAAAACTCGCCGGACCAATCAGTTGGGTGGCCGCCTTTGTCATGATCACTTCCACCTGGGCCTGCGACTGCCGAAGCAGCGAAGTCAACGCCACAGCCTTAAACGCCGCCACACCACCGCTGACTCCCAGCAAAATTTTCCGATCTGACAAATTTGACAAAGGTATCTGAGCCATGGGCCTTCCATCAATAAAATCGTCCGGCCAGGTCCAATCTCCCGCCGGACGTCAATTTCATTGAAACAAATTCCTTATTTTGCTCTGTCAGGCGCCGCAACATCACTATTGGCATAATCAATAGCAACCTTATCCTGCATAATTTCTTCGATGATCGTCTCAAGATCCGTCATCCCTTCCTCGCGTTTCACCAACGGACGAGAACCCTGAAGCAATTCATTATAACGTTTATGAATCAACGAGGCCAATTTAAACCGACCGCCGACTTTATCGATAATCGCATCATCTTTCAACGCTTCAATCATAACCTCTTACTCCTGCTTACAAATTCGTTCCAACTCATCCACCGCTCGACTTAACTCGTCATTCACAACCCAATACCGGTAAATATCGGCTTCCTGGGCCTGGGCTGTCTCCGCCCGGGCATTGTCCAACCGACGCTGAATCACCGATTCATCGTCACGCGCCCGACTTCGGATTCGCCGAACCAGCTCGTCTTCGCTGGGCGGATGTAAAAATATCATTATAGCATCTGGAAATAATTTTGCTACCTTTTTCGCGCCCTGAACCTCGATTCCCAGGATCACATCCCGACCTTCCGACAACGCACGATCGATCGGATCGCGGGGGGTGCCGTAGTAATTTCCCAGATATTCCGCATGTTCCAAAAGCTGATCATCACGAATCAACTCTTCGAACCGCCGGCGGGAAACAAAATAATAATCCCTGCCGTCTTTCTCCTGGGCGCTGGCCGGTCTGGTCGTCGCCGATATACTGATCTGCGCTCCGAGCCTGGACGCCAGCTCACGAATAATCGTGCTTTTGCCGACACCGGAAGGACCGCTGATAACAATCAATTTCCCTGCCATCGAGTAATTATATTCCCAACGCCATAATCCATCGCAATTATCGCGTTTTTTCTTAAAAATCCTGGATTTATTTGGCTGAAGGTTGAGTGCTCTGCGGGGCCGCCGGAGGAGTCCGTCCCGGACCACGCATCGTCGGCGGCGCCTCACGAACAACACCGGCCTCTTTTTCCGCTTCCTGCATCGCGTCCCGGGTAGCCTGCATCTGCTTCTGGTTCAACAGCATCGAATGAATCTGATCCTTCATCTTTTCCAGCGGAATCAACTCACCGGGTTTGCGTTCGGTAATCTTAAACAGAACAAACCCCTTGTTGTCCGGCATGATGCGAGGACCAATCAATTCATTGACATTCACCATCGTCATCGCACCGGCAATCGGCTGACCCAAATTGTCTGCCAGGGTCGTCGACAAAACATTTTCAATGGAAGGATCGGAAAGCCCCGTGATTTTCTGGGTCGTTTCCTTGTTCGCTTCAACAAGCTCGTCAAAATCCTTACCCTCTGTCAACTGCTTCCTGATCGCGTCGATTTCTTCCCGCTTTTCAGTCGCAATCACCTTTGCAGTGATGTAAGCGCCTTCATGAAACTGCGGTTGCTCTTTGTTCGCTTCGTAATACGCCTTTACGTCTTCATCGGTCACAGTAACACTGTTCCGCTTGTTGCTCATATACAGGTTGGTAAGGGTCTGATTCTTCATGAAAGTCATCACCGGTTTGAGTTCCGGATTGTCTTCAAGTCCGCTCTTGCGCGCCTGATTGGCCAGAACCATCGTCATCTTCCAGGCATCAATAATGCGCTGTTCCTGTTCCGGCGGTAATCCCGGCGCCAGGTACTTCTTGATCAAATCCAGATCGCCCCGGGTCAGCTTCTCATCACCGACCGTCGCCACCACATCCGAAGCCTCCTGCGCCTTCGGCTCTGCCGCTTGAATCTCCGCCGGCTGGGTCGTCTGGGACCAGCTCAAGCCGCACGACAAAGCAATGACCATACTCATCAGGTATAAATTAAAACTTTTTTTCATCCCAAATCCTCCAAAATAAATTTTTTTCAATATAGCCTTACTTTAAACGAAAAGAAAGCGAATTTCATCATATATATCATTTTATTTCGTGTGAAAATGAACTTGAAACCCCTCAAAAGGAGAATATCAATTCGTTTATCCCAAAGTCGATGCAACCGGCGTTAATTTTCAGGCTCGCCGGTGCTTTTTTTACCGGTATGGCCGATTTGATATAAAATCCCCAGTATCGCCAGAATGACCACCGCCAGATGAATCGCCCCGGGCTTATCGACCTGCATCCAGCCGCCCTCCAGGAGTCCCGCCCTCTGCGCCAAAACCACCAGTGAAAAAAGAATCATGCCCGCCCCCTGAACCGCCGTCACGACCGTAATCGTCGCCTTGAGCAAAAACCATCCCAGCACGGCAAAGACAAGAAACCCGACGATCACAAGCACCGGCCCGTAATACGCCGTCCGCTCATGAAGACTCACCACCTGCCAAACCATCGTCGCACCGGTCAGCCCTGAAAGTATCGCCACCGCCACCTTAAATAACGGCCAGGCTAAAATTCCCAAAACAATGGCGATTCCTATTGTTATGATATAAGGATACTGTGTCGTCTGCCCGATCTGCCATCCGAGCCAGGCTCCGAAAAGAATCGCATTGAGGATCAAAATTCCGCGAAATAAGCTCCGCCCATAAAGCAGAAAAATCACACCCGCCCCGATCATCAAAACCAATGCCGGTGTCGGCAGTTGCCTGAGTTGCTCGATCCACGACGAAAAATGAATAAACCCTTCCGCCGGTAAAACCATCCCCTCCAAAGTCTGCCGGTTCATTTTTTCTTCTTCTCCCCCTTAGGTTTGTTCGGTTCGTCCGATTCTTCTTCGTCTTCGCCCTCTTCCTCACCCGCCGGCGGAGCAGGCTTGAGCCAATATTGGACGCCGGCTCCGGCAATCCATAAAATAACCAGAAAAACCGAAATCAGCCAATATCGCCCCTCAAGCCATGCCAAATGATTGGTATTTCGCAATGTCATTAAGATACTCATACCGCCGAAAATAAGCAAGGCTCCAAAAAGCGAAGTATAAACGATATTAAGAAAAGCGGGGCGCAATAATGCCAGAACACAGCCAAAAATCAATGCCACACCGGCTAAAAGCATCATATTTACGGAAAGACGGGGAATGATCATCTTCAGGCGATCCCAGACCGCCCAAAGAGTCGGACCAAATTCCTCCTGCCAACTTTGCCAGTCGGGATACTGCGCCCGCGATAGCTTGGGAACCAATAATTTAAGCTCCTGAAAGGCTCTGCCATCCGATATTTTTGTGTCTTCCACCTCAACACCGGATCGATTTGTCGTCAATGAACTTGAAGGCCCCGGAGCCAGCTTCAACCCCTCGATTTCCATCGCCTTTTGCGATTGCTGCCCGGCATTTTTCAAATAAGGATAAGCAATATGCCATGAATATAAGGATAACAATACTAAAAAAATCAGCGCAGAGGAAAAAATTGCCAGCCAGAAATTAAAAAACCAGTACCCGATCCCCGCACCAAGTAAACCGCCAATAAACATGGATAATAGGCTATTAATGCCGTACATCGGACCGATATACCACCCGATCCAAATTCCCGTTCCCAGAAAAAACAGGGTCAGCACCAGCCGATGAAACTGGAAGCCAAAAAGCCAGAACATCGCCCCTGCCGCGATCATCGCGATGACGATCCCGTATATGACACCTGGCTGTTGGAAAACCAAAAAATCCGACAGTTTCGTTACTGTTGCCTGAGTCGCAGCTAGCATAACTCCTTTTATCCTATGTTGTACATGATCGTATTATCGTTCAGATGCGGCTTACAAGGTGAGAAAAACTACAGGATAAATTCAAACCTGGAATAATCATATAATAATATAATATTACCATAAACAAAAAGATCGAACAGCATTTTTAATGCACCGTTCGATCTTTGTATTGTATTATCGAAATGAAATTAAAATTAATCATCAAATTCGATTATGATATCATCACCGCAATAATCACAATCATCGACGATCTCAATCAGCCAATCACCGAAATCGTCAAAACCGTCGATCGAAATTTCACACCCCCCCACAAACAACAAGGCGCCGACCAGGATCAAACCAGCAAGCCCTTTTTTTATTCCATTCATTGTTGAATTCCATAACATTGATTCTGAACCTCCAATTATAGTTAACACAATCTTCAGGACAACAAAATTGTTGACTCATGTTAACAATATACAGAAATTAATCTTTCTTGTCAAGACTTCCTGTTTGCTGTATATCGGAAGTGCCTGAATTTTGGCTTGAATTTTTCGTATTCCGTCGCCGGGAATCTACTTTTTTCCCAAAGGCCCGGTATACCGGGAAGAAATTTCGACAAACATCATTCGCAACTGATGTAACGTTTGTTCCATCATCTGCTTTTCTTGCTCGTTGAGGTTGCCTTTGGTTTTCTCTTCAATAATGCCCAGCAGGTCGATATTAAATTTCGCCAAATCCAGGTTTAACATCTTACCCATCGAGGGATGTTCCACAACCCCAAGGGCCAAAAGGGCTTGTGACGTCAAGGTACTGACCAGAGCTTCAAAACTCGCTTGGGGCAGTTCGTGTTCCTCTGTCCCTTCAGCCGGCTTTGTGGTTGGACGGTCTGTGGCTTTGGTTTCCTTTTTGGCAGCTTGTTCCTGTTGCGCCAGTCGTTCTTTTTCTTCCTGAGCCTGGCGTTTCCAGTCGTCGTCGATAAAAATTTTCGGGGAATCGGAATCCGTCATCTCAAATACTCCTTATTCAAAATTTGCCATTGTCCATTTCGCTGTTACAATTTTATACGATGGATGAAATATTACGAGAAACTTTTTTGAAACGCCGTATCGCCGAGTTACCCAAAACGTCCGGAGTCTATTTGTTCAAGGATGCCCGGGGACGGGTTTTGTACATTGGGAAGTCGATCGATCTGCGTTCGCGCGTTTCAAGCTACTTTCAACCTTCCGCCGATTTGTTCAACACTCGAGGTCCGCGTATCGTCGAGATGGTCAAACAAGTTTATAACATCGATTATATCGAATGCGAAAATGAAGTTGAAGCCCTGCTCGACGAAGCCCGACTCATCAAGGACATTCAGCCGCCTTACAACGAACGGTTGATGGACGGCAAGTCATTCCCCTACATAGAGATCACCCTCCGCGACGATTTTCCGAAAGTAAGGATCACGCGAGAGCCTGATCCGAAGTCCAAACTCTTTGGCCCCTTCATCAGCCCCGGCGGTTTGTCGGCGGCGATGGAGCAGATGCAACGAATTTTCAAATTCTGTTCGTGCAATCAGACCATCAATTCCGACGACCCGAAGCTTCGGTTCAATCGCCCTTGTTTGCTCTACTCGATCAAGCGCTGTTCGGGGCCATGCGCCGCGATGATCTCCCAAGAAGCTTATCGCGAAGATATCAAACGCCTGATCAAATTTCTCTCCGGCAAACGAGTGAATTTGATTCGGCAGATGACTCGTGAAATGGAACAGGCGTCGGAGGAATTGAATTTCGAAAAAGCCGCCAGGCTTCGCGATCAACTCAAAGCGATAGAGTCGCTTTCGCTCTCGGGCGACCCGCAACGACACCTTCAGCCTGAAGTTTTCTTTGAAGACCCGCGTGCCGGCTTGGAAAAATTGGCGAAAATTTTAAATTTGTCCGAACCGCCCCGCGTGATTGAAGGATTCGACATGGCCAACCTCCAGGGCCAGGAAGCCTGCGGCTCGATGGTACAGTTCATCGACGGTATCGCCTTCAAGGGGGGCTACAAACGATTCAAGATCAAATACACCGACAACAAAAGCGACGATTATGCCATGATGCGCGAAGTGTTATGCCGCCGATATCGTCACGTCGCCGCCGGCGAGGAACTCATGCCGCAGCTGATTCTCATTGACGGCGGCCCGGGCCAGCTTCACGCCGCACAAGACGCCTTTGCGACTTTATAAATTACCCCGCCGAAGATCATCTCGCTTGCCAAGCGTGAGGAGTTGATTTTCACCGATAGCTCGAATGATCCGATTAAACTTCAGCGCAACGATTCGGCGCTCAAACTTCTCCAGCGTATCCGCGACGAAGCCCACCGCTTCGCTCAATACTATCATCACATCCTCCGCCGTAAAAAAGTTCTGGGCGAAGGATAATGCGCTTTTGATTTAAACGTGTCGTAGTTTCGGATTCTGAGGAAAGTCGAAGTGTCTTTTGTTTGCTTCCACCCTGTCGCTTCGACAGGCTCAGCGACCGAAATTTTTGATATTTGTAATGCTACGACACGACTAAATCAAAAGCGTATAATGCGTTGTTTTCAACAGAACATGATGTAATGAACCATACAATTATCGTACTTCGATTTCGCTATCGAGTCCCGCGTGAAATGTCTGATCCGCTCTGCCCTGATTGATCGCGATTTCCAGCAATCCCGCCGAACCAATATATGCCACAGGCTTGCCGACCGGAACATCGGCGAACGTTTTGCGTATCGGGCCAATCTCCAGATCACCGAGCCGTACATTCACACCGCCGCCTCTGGCAGTGTGACGATTCAACCATTCAGGATCGATATTGCTCACCAGATTTCCGAATCGATCGACGTGAATCACCCGTCCCAGGAGTGTTCCGCGTTCGGAATCTTTCGGCCTGGGCAACTCCAGCATTCGAAGCATCTCGGTTCGCGGGCCGACCATGTCCGCATCGAGTCCCTTTGCCAGATGCGCCGCCACCGGTGCGAAAATATCCCGTGCGTGAAACGTCGGCAGCACCGGCCTGCAAAATAAATTTTCGTTCATCACCAGGTTCACCTGTTCAGGCTGATACATCTGATGAATCATCGTAATGCACCCATTGTCGGGCACGAGAAAAAACTGATTGGCGTATTTCGCCAGAATAATCGGACGATCGGTCCCCACGCCCGGATCGATCACTCCCACATGGATCGTCCTGGGCGGAAACGCCCGCCAGATTTCCCGCAATACCAGTGCCCCTGCCAGTACATTGCATGGCGGAATTTCATGCGTGATATCCACCACGGTCGAACTGGGTGATATCTGATAAATGATGCCCTTCATCGCGCCCACGTAGTAGTCCGACCAGCCGAAATCCGTCGTCAATGTAATGATGGCCATGAAAAGATTCCTTGAATCCGGTTTGTCAAAACCGTATAACCTTAAAACTGCCGGGCAATCCGAAAAATTTTCGTTAAAAAAAGCCGGGCGATTAGCGATAGAATATAATTTACCCGAAGGGAAACATTATGGCTAGAATCTTTATCAAAGACCTCCAACCGGGAATGATCATCGAAGATCAGATCTTTCATTTGACGGCGAAAGATCTTCGTAGTTCAACCAACGGCTCGCTTTATATGTCGCTGACACTGGCCGACAGGACCGGTCCCGTCAACGCTCGCATGTGGCAGGCCAGCGAAGAACTCTACAAGGCCCTGCCCCAGGACGGCTTTGTGCGTGTCAAAGGGCGCACCGAGAATTATAAAGGCCTGCTCCAGTTCATCGTCGACGCCATCCGTCCCATTGACGGCGAAGCAATCAACGTCGATGACTTCCTGCCCACCACCGACAAAGACATCGACGCGATGTATAAACGTGTCGTCGAAATTCTCCGGACGATCAAAGATAAAAATTTGCTTTTCCTGATTAAACAATTTATCGACGACAAAGAACTGATGGAACGTTTTCGCAAAGCCCCCGCCGCCATCGCCATGCACCATGCCTGTATCGGCGGCCTGCTTGAACATACCCTGGGCGTCATGGAACTTGCCTTGGCCCTGGCTCCGCGATATCCGCAACTTAACAACGATCTGGTCCTGGCCGGCGCGTTCCTCCACGATATCGGCAAGACTAAAGAACTCGCCTGGGATACAAGCCTTAAATATACCGACTCAGGACAGTTCATCGGCCACCTCGTTATGGGCGCCATGATGATCGAACAAAAATCCATCCAGACCCAAAAAGACCTCGGCCAGCCCGTCCCCGTAAAACTTGTCCAGACCTTGCAGCACATGATCATCTCACATCACGGCTCACATGAATTCGGCGCCGCCAAACTTCCTATGACCGTCGAAGCGTTGGTCCTCCATCACCTCGACGACATCGACGCCAAAATCAACATGATTCAAACCCAGTTCAGCAACGCCGACAGTGAAACCGAATGGAAATACATCAAATCGATGGAGCGAATGTTCCTGAACCCCAACCTCGACAAATCGGATGAAACAATAAAGGAATGACAAAATCATAAAACGAAGCGGCCGGGAAGAAGAATATTTTTTCTGAAAATTACACGCGGCCATCTTTCAAAATAAAAGGGTCCGGTAAATTCCGGACCCCTTCGTCCCTTTCGGGATGCTACCCTCCGCGTTGCTTTTTCTATTTTTCAAAAATTATTTTTTTGTCGATTACACCTTTTCTTTACCTGTCTTCACATTGTCTTTTTTATCGCACTGGGTGTTTCCCTCACCGAGCAAATCCATCAACTCGCTCATCGCCTGACGAATCTGCTGAGCCTGCGATTCAAGTTCCTCTGCCGAAATATTCCCCGGCATGACCGACGTCGCTGAAGATTTTCGCCCCAGCCGATTCATCGCACGCTCGATCGCCCGGTTCCACACATGAATATTCACCAGCATGACCATCAACCCAAGTCCGACCGCCGAAACAATCGCCATTGTCAGCCAGATTTCCATCTGCCCATGCACGCGATCGATCGACGCTCTGGCCAGGCTCGTTAACTTCTCACCCTTATCGACAATCGCATCCGCCGACGCCGTCAGCACAGACTTTAACTCATGAACCGCCGAATCGTTTGGATCGGCATCTTCCGCACTCATCGCCAAAATATATCGTCGAAAAGAAACTTCATATTCTCTCCACGATTCTGTAATCGCCTCAATAATTTGTTTTTCGCGTTCGCCAAGCGAATCAACCTGAGATAATTTCTTCACCTCCGCCAGAAATTTATCCTTCGCCTTTTTCCAATCGTTCGATGCCAGTTCAACCGACTGATCTTCCCGATCCGCCGCCATAGTCCATCGATGTGCGCATTGCTCGACCTTCCCAAATAAATTCACGCATCGGTTCGCCGCATCGGCAAACTCCGCCTTGCACGACAAAGCATTCATCGCACAATACGCCATCATCCCAATCACCACCATCATTGACAGGACCAATAAATATCCCATCAGCATTCTTTTTCCAAACGTCAATCCAATCTTCATGGACCTTTCTCGCTCCCAGTTATACGCAGCTTATACGCAGTAGCCTATGTAGTCGAACCGATTTTATCACCACCAAGGAGACGCAATCGGAAAGGCGCGTATTCTTCTTTCAAAAATCACAAAAACACTTCTTCCGGTAAAAAATCATCTGCACTATTCCACTTTCCTGATCGGTAAAATTCACCCCCCACTTAAACTCCAACTCATCATTGCCTTTACGAATCTTTCACCGGTACAATAGACGCTTAAACTTAATGAAACGATATTTTATAAAACAGTCCACAACCGTGGCCGATAATAAAACGGAGCTTGACGATGCAATACCATGGAAAATTTCCAATCTTCGATCCGAATCAAATAAAAACTTATCCCGTCGCCGATCGAATCAATAAAGTTCAACTCGAAGACCTTGCCGATCCTGAGCGTACCCTCGCCACCGCCATACCCCTTGCTCCCGAACAGGAAGACGTCCTGGACCAATTGGCCAAACACATCGTCCTTGCCGTCCGTGCAGGCCGACCTGTTATCTGGTTTACCGGCGCTCATCTCATTAAAAATGGCCTGGGACCAATCCTGATCGACCTGATCCGGCGAGGTGCCGTCTCTCTGCTGGGCACCAATGGCGCCGGTACAATTCACGACTTCGAATTGGCCCTCATCGGTCAGACCAGTGAGTACGTCCCCAACGCCCTGCCTCAAGGCCAATTCGGCATGGCCCGCGAGTTCGGCTACATCAACGCCGCCCTGCTCGAAGGCCAGCATCGTCTCATCGGTTTCGGACAAGCCCTGGGACAACTCATCTGCGACAGCGACTTCCGCCGCGCAGTCGAAAAACGCCTCAACCTCGATCACCCTATCGTCTTCAAGCATCCTGAGGTCTCGCTCATCGCCGCTTGCCATCAACACAACATCCCCCTCACCGTCCACGTGGGCATCGGCACCGACGTCATCGACCAGCATCCGAATTTCGACGGCTCCGCAAAAGGAGGCTGCTCCGGTAGAGACTTCCTCATCTATACCCAACACGTCACCAACCTGGACAAAGGCGGCGTCGTCCTCAACATCGGCTCCGCCGTCACAGGCCCCGAAGTTCTCCTCAAAGCCGTTTCCATGGCCGGCAATATCAATCGCCCCCCCTGCCGGATCGTCACCGCCGATTTCGACCTCAAACCCTACCACCTCAACGCGATGAACGACGAATCGAACTGCTGTTACTATTTCCGCCATCACAAAAGCGTCGCCACACGAATCCCCGCCGCCTTCCAGGGCCAAGGCCTCTACATCCAGGGCGACCAGCGCCGGACC
>JAAZAW010000329.1 GCA_012514125.1 Phycisphaerae bacterium
CCGACGGCCCGATGTTCACCAACCCCAAATGTGAATTTTTTGACTCCGTCCCCGGCGATACCTCCGGCGCCTACACCCTGCCCGTCTATCCCGCCATTTCCGGTGTCGCCCCGAAGACCCTGAGCGAAATGATCCAGCACGTCCTCAAAGATTTTGGCCGATTCGTCGATGACTGGTTCGACCCCGCCTCGCTCAAAAATCGCGGCCTGCTTCCGCTCGTCCAGGCCTACGAACGAATCCACCAGCCCGACAACATGGAAATGTGGACCCAGGCCCGCCAGCGTCTCGCCTACGACGAACTTTTCTTCATGCAATTGGGCCTCCTGCTCGTTCGTCGAAAACGTCTGATGCTCGACCACGCCATCCAACTGCCCTGTAACGAATATATCGATGAGCATATCCGAAACCGGTTCCCTTTCGACCTGACGAAAAGCCAAAACAAGGTCATCAAAGAAATCGTCGCCGATTTGAGCTCGTCCCAGCCCATGTACCGTCTCTTGCAAGGTGACGTCGGAGCCGGTAAAACCGTCGTCGCGCTCTACGCCGCCCTCGTCGCCGTCGCCAATAAACGCCAGGTCGCCATCATGGCTCCGACCGAAATCCTTGCTCAGCAGCATTATCAGAAAATCTGCAAATACCTCGCAGGTTCCCGCGTCCGAACCGAACTGCTCGTCGGCGCCATGCCCAAATCAAAACGAACGGAAATCATCGAATCCGCCACTCAAGGCAAGGTGGACATCCTCATCGGCACCCAGGCCCTGATTCAAAAAGACGTCGAATTTGCCAATCTCGCCCTGGTGATCATCGACGAACAACATAAATTCGGCGTCGCCCAGCGCATGGCCATCAAATCCAAAGGCATTCAACCGCACTATCTCGTCATGACCGCAACCCCCATTCCCCGAACCCTCGCCCTGACGGTCTTCGGCGATCTGCAAATCTCCACCATCGACGAACTGCCCCCGGGCCGAAAACCCATTCAAACCCGTCTCTTTCCTTATTTAATGCGAGACCAGGTCTGGGAAATTCTGCGAAAACGTCTCGCCGCCGGCGAACAAGCCTTCGTCGTCTATCCCTTGCTCGATCCGTCAGACAAAATCGAACTGCGTTCCGCCCGCGAAGAAGAAGTCTATCTCTCGCAAAAAGTCTTCCCCGAATTCCGCGTCGGCCTCATTCACGGCAAAATGTCCTCCGATGAAAAAAACGACATCATGCGTGCCTTCGCCGAAAAACGAATCGATCTGCTCGTCGCAACCGTCGTCATCGAAGTCGGTATCGACGTCCCCGACGCCAGCGTGCTCGTCGTCGAACACGGCGACCGTTTCGGACTTTCGCAACTCCACCAGCTCCGTGGCCGAGTCGGTCGAGGCGGCCAGCAAGCCTATTGCCTGATCCTCTCCGACATGAAAAGCGAACTTTCCAAAAAACGTCTCGATGTCTTCGCTAAAACTCTCGACGGTTTCAAAATCGCCGAAGAAGACCTCCGCATCCGCGGTCCCGGCGAATTCTTCGGCACGGCCCAGCATGGCCTGCCGGAACTCAAACTCGCCGACCTCATCGAAGACTATCTGCTCCTGACCAAAGCACGGCAAGAAGCCCTGGAACTCCTTCGTCAGGACCCGACACTCTCAGCCCCCGCACATAAAAAAATCCGAAAAGAACTCATCCGCCGCCTCGGCAAAAAACTAGGCCTCATCGAAGCCGCTTAAAATAAGGTTTTCAATATAAAGGGGCGTATGAACATGAAAAAGCTTCCAAATCAAGGCTGGAGTTGGTTCATCATGTTCTTCCCAATGATTTTTATCATCCTTGTTGTATTTGTCATTTTGCCCTTGAAAGGATGTTTTAATAGATAACACGATCTACTACTTTTCTGCCATCCCCGCGAAGTCGAAAACCCATCTTTGCCGAAAAACCACACCACTATAAAAATTTTCCTTTATCTACAGACCATTCCTGCGTATATTCTTGCTATTGTTTTATTAAATTAAATGAGACGTTGTATGTCCAAATTTTATTAATGGAGGTTTGATATGTCAGCTTTTATCGAAGCAATCATTGCGAGAGAAATTCTCGATTCCCGCGGCAACCCAACTGTTGAAGTCGATGTCATTCTCGAAGACGGCACGATGGGCCGCGCCGCCGTCCCCTCGGGCGCATCCACCGGCGAACACGAAGCGGTCGAACTTCGCGACGGCGATAAAAAACGTTACATGGGGAAAGGAACCCTCAAAGCCGTTGAAAACGTCAACGAAGTCATCGCCCCCGAAATCGAAGGCATGGACCCGACCGATCAGGAAATGATCGATTCGCGAATGATCGAAATCGACGGTACGGAAAATAAAGGCAAACTCGGTGCCAACGCCATCCTCGGCGTCTCGATGGCCGTCGCAAAAGCCGCCGCCTCAAGCAGCGAACTGCCCCTCTTCCGTTACCTCGGTGGCGCCGGCGCACACGTCCTGCCTGTCCCGATGATGAACATCCTCAACGGTGGCAAGCACGCCGACAATAACGTCGACCTCCAGGAATTCATGATCCAACCCTTCGGCGCCTGCTGCTTCCGTGAAGCCATCCGCATGGGTACCGAAATCTTCCACACCCTTAAAAAAGTTCTTAACGAAAAAGGCATGAGCACCGCCGTCGGCGACGAAGGCGGCTTCGCCCCCAATCTTAAATCCAATGAAGAAGCTCTCGACGTCATCATGGTCGCCATCGAAAAAGCAGGCTACAAGCCCGGTCAGGACGTCTTCATCGCCCTGGACCCCGCCATGAGTGAATTATTCAATAAAGAAAACGGCAAATACCACTTCTTCAAGAGCGCACCGGAAAAATGGATTTCCAGCGACGAAATGGTCGATTTCTGGACCAAACTCGTCGGCAAGTATCCGATCCGTTCCATCGAAGACGGCCTCGCTGAAGACGACTGGGCCGGTTGGGCAAAACTCACCGCCGCCATCGGCAATAAAGTCCAGCTCGTCGGCGATGACCTCTTCGTCACCAACACCAAGCGTCTCGCTCGCGGCCTGGATGAAAACTGCGGTAACTCGATTCTCATCAAGGTCAACCAGATCGGCACACTGACTGAAACAATCAACGCGATCAACCTGGCCATGCGAAACGGCTGGACCGCCGTCGTCTCTCACCGCTCCGGCGAAACCGAAGACAGCACCATCGCCGATTTGGCAGTGGCCACTAACGCCGGTCAGATCAAGACCGGCTCCGCCTGCCGAACCGACCGCATCTGCAAATACAATCAGCTCTTGCGGATCGAAGAAATGCTCGGCGACTCCGCCGTCTACGGCGCCCAGTTCTGGCGAAAATAAAACAGTTTCAAAATCAATCGACAACGCATGTTGTCGAAAGATTTCAAACCGGAACTGTAGATAAGAGAATAAAAAAACGGCCTCCTTGCCCAAGGGAATAACATGATGAAACGGGATGTTATTCCCCAACAGGCAAGGAGGCTGTTGTGTTGATGGGTTTTACCGAACTTTTCGTGGAAGTCGATGATTTTGAGAAAAATTTCGATCATATCTATGCTCAAAAATGTCTGTCAAATCCGACATTCCTGCCCAAAGTTAGATTAAATCAAGGCATAAATCTATGAATTATTCCAGAAAGGTCAATCGTTTCTGCAAATACTGTATTTTGAAGGACTTATAATGGCCGCGGTCAGAGTCGAACTGACGACCTTGGGTTTA
>JAAZAW010000330.1 GCA_012514125.1 Phycisphaerae bacterium
TTATCGGTAACGGGAAAAGTTTATCTTAAACCGATCGGCTTTTCCATTTGACAGTGATTCCGGGCAGTGATAGTTTTTTGATATCCGAAAGATATTACAGTATATTAATTATGGTTTGAATTGCGTAGTATCAATAAGGGTGTTTGGGAGTCTAAATCAATGAAACGCATGAAAATTTTGACATGGGTGGTTAGTTCTTTGCTCTTGGCAACATTTGCTATTGGACAAAAGGCGGAGTCGTTTCCCTTTACCGGTGTGGTGACGGGGAATGATGTCAATGTTCGTTCAGGCCCGGATACCAATTGGTATGTGGTTGCCAAGTTGATGCGTGACAACCGGGTTGAGGTTGTGGGTGAAGACGGCGGCTGGTATCAGATTGTTCCGCCGCTGGGGACGTTCAGCCTGGTGAGCAAGGACTATGTGGAAAAGTCGGGCAATCAAGGGACGATCACGGGCGATCGGGTGGCGATTCGGGCCGGATCGAGTTTGAATGATCGGGACACGGCGATTCAGTTGAGTGCGGGCAAGGGTACCCAAGTGACCATTACCGGTCAGCAGGGCGATTGGTATCGGATTGCTCCGCCGGAGGGGGCGTATGTCTGGATTGCCAAGCAGTTTGTTCGGCCGATGGACACTATCAAGGCTAAACCTATAGCGAAGGTCGATGAAGAAAAAGAAACTTTGCCTGATGAAGCGGAAGGCGGGATGATCGAGGAGCTTCCTGAAACCCAAGAGGTTCCGGCTGATCGCGATGAAGCTCAGATCGACGAGGAGGAAACCGCAACGTTAGGGGGCAAGTTGACGACGCGTGCGACGGTGGAGCCTCAGGTTCCCGGGTTGCGGCGGACGACGCGAACGACGATTACGACGCAGGACAAGCCTGGAGTGACGAAGGAAACGACGATTACCACCACTACGGTTGAAGGCGACGATGCGTCGATGGGCGATTATGCGGATCAACTTTATGAGGTTGAAAAGGCGTTTATCGACGAGTTGAAGAAACCTCTCAAGGAGCGGGAACTTAAGCCGTTGATTGAAAAGCTTCAACCGATTGCGGACCAGAAGGACAATCCGGCGGCGGCAACATTTGCGAAGAGCCGGATCGAGGCGATTCAATATCAGATCGACGGTCAGAAGGGCGTATCGAAGCTGATGGAGATTCAGGAGCAATACTCCTCGGAGCTTCGGAAGATCAATGTTCCGGCCCTTAAGGAATACAAGGAAAGTGAGATCAGTGCGGCGCCTTTCCAGGGGTCGGGTATTTTGCGGCCTAGTTTGGTGTTTGCGGGTCCGTTGATGCCGGAACGATATCGGTTGTTTGATCCGTGTTTGAACCGAACGGTAGCGTATGTGGAAATTGCCCCGGAGGTTCAGATCAATATCAGCGATTACATCGGTAAGAACGTTGCGGTGTACGGTACGGCGGCAGTGGATGCGAAATTGGGTTATCGTGTGATTACCGCGAGTTTCTTTAAACTTGTGCCGGAGCCGGAATCGGTGATCAATTCACCTTCGGTGATTCCGTAACGAAAACGAAGAGGTGTTGACAGGAGCGATTGACGATGGAATGCAAGCAGAAGCAGAATAAGGAGCGATGCGGATGCACTTATGGTTCCTGCGGGAACAAGGGAATTTGTTGTGAGTGTTTGCAGTCGCATTTGCGAAACAGGGAGTTGCCGGGGTGTTGCTTTCCACCTGAAGCGGAACGGACGTATGACCGGTCGTTTGAGAATTTTGCACGGGCGTGGAAGTTGGATCGTTAGGAAGCCCATTGAGCACAAGCCCGTCGGTTAAAGAGGAAAAAATAGTTCAAGCCGTAGTCATCGATCAGAAGGCTGCGGCTTGATTTGTTTCTTGCCTGTGAGCCACAGGCGTGATACGCTAAGGACCGGAAGAGAGGGAAAATTATAGATCCTTTTTCAGGGAGTCCATCCATGCGAAAATTTATTTTATTTAGTGTGTTCATCGGATGTATCGGTTTGCCGGTGTGTTTGGGTAAGACGGTTGAGACTTCAACAGTGCCGGCGACGACCAAGGCGGTTGATAAGATTGTTGTGCTTCGGCTCGATGGTAAGATTACCGAAGCGCCGCCGAGCGTGGATTTAGGGATATCGGAGCTTCAGTTGAATTTATTCTGGGATCTGCTACGTATGATTCGCATGGCGAAGAACGATCCTGAGGTTGGCGCGTTGGTGGTTTTGATCGACGAGCCTGAATTGAGTTTGGCGCAGTGTCAGCAATTGGGGATGGAGTTGGCGAAGTTACGGGCGTCGGGCAAGAAGGTTTTCGTTCATACTGACAGTATTACTACGGCGATGTATCTTTTGGCGTTGCCGGCGGATCGGATCGGTATGAGTCCCGGGTCGATGCTGCTTGTGAACGGTATCGCGGCGAATGTGTTTTATTACAAGAATCTGATGGACAAGCTTGGGATCGAAGCGGATGTCGAACACTTTGGGGATTTTAAACTGGCGGCGGAACCTTTTACTTCATCGCAGCCGTCGAAGTATATGGATGAGCAGATGAACGATTTGCTGGATAGTCTTTTCAGTCAGGTCATACAGGCGATCGTTCAATCGAGGAAGATGACACAGGCGGAAGCGGAGGAGGTTATCGATCGCGGTCCGTTTGTGGCGGAGCAGGCGGTGCAGGAACGATTGATCGATCAGGCGGTTCATCGGCAGGATATGCTGAAAGAAATTCGCCGAACATTGGGCGGGCAACTGGTCTACAATTATGGTCGGGGCAAGATACCCGACATTAAAAGCGACTGGAGCGGGCTGATGCAGATTTTCGGTATGATCGGCTCGAAGGGCACCAAGGATGGTCAGGATAAGGTTGCCATCGTTTATGTAACGGGGATGGTGGTCGAAGGTGAAACTCAGGAGCTTTTCGATTCGGCCCAGACGGCAGGATCGCGAACGATGCGTAAAGCGTTTGCGGAGATTATGAAGAACGATCGGATCAAAGCGGTGGTGGTTCGAATTAATTCGCCCGGCGGATCGGCAACGGCGTCGGAGATTATCTGGGACTTGATCCGCCAGGTGCCGGAGAAAAAGCCTGTGATTATTTCGATGGGAACGGTGGCGGGGAGCGGCGGTTATTATATCGCTTCGGCGGGCAGTTATATTTTTGCATCGCCGGCGACGCTGACCGGGTCGATCGGAGTGGTTACGGGCAAGCCTGTGCTCACGAAAATGATGGATAAGATTAATGTCAATCACAAGACTTATACTCGCGGGAGAAATGCGACGCTCTTCGATCTTTTTCATCCGCTGACGGACGAGCAGCGTGCAATGCTGCATGATCAGATGCAGGTGGTTTTCGATCAGTTTAAAGATCGTGTTATGATGGGCCGGAAGGATAAAATCAGGAATATCGACGACCTGGCGACAGGCAGAGTTTATACGGGCGAGCAGGGTTTGTCGCTGGGACTGGTGGACGGTGTGGGTACGTTGGCTGACGCGGTCGAGATGGCGGCGAATCGGGCGAAGATTACGTCATACGATGTGGTGCATTTGCCCAAACCCAAGACGCTGGTGGAACTTTTGCTTGAAGGGATGGGCTATCGCGTGGATCCGGAGCAGGTGTTGGCGGGCGGTCGATTATTATCGGGATTGAGTTCGGAACAGAAGATGCTGATGCTGGTTGCATCCGGTGTGGATTCGTCATTGATCGGTGAGACGCTGATATTGGCGAAGCTGTTCAAGGGCGGTCATGTATTAATGGTGGCTCCATATCATATTGAACTTTGGTAGTAGGATTCATGGACATCGCGGAAAAAGTTTCAAATCTGAAAAAAAGAGTTGTGACACGATCGAACGGCATAAATCTGGCGTTGGCGGGAGCAGGTGTGCTTTTGTATACGCTGATTTTTCCGCCGTTCGATATTGCATGGCTGGCGTTTTTTGCATTAGTGCCGTGGCTGATTCTGATTTTTCGATGCGGTCCGCGGGAGCAGTTTATTTTCAGTATGCTGACGGGGCTGGGGTTTTATCTGATCAATGTTCACTGGATTTTACCGATCACGATTCCGGGTTATATCAGCATGTCGATTTATCTGGCATTGTACTGGCCTGTGACGGGCATGTTGATTCGAGCGATGTATCGTCATGGTGTGCCGATTGTATTGACGGTGCCGATGGCGTGGGTTGCTTTGGAATATATTCGCGGGCTTGGGCCGTTGGGTTTTCAGTGGTTTTATCTGGGGCATTCGCAGGCGGATCATTTGTCGTTGATTCAAATTGCCGATATTGGCGGGGCCTATGCGGTGAGCTTTATGGCGGCGTTGATCAACGCGGCGATTTTCGAGTTGTTTCATTTTCGAAAGAGTTTATCGAATCGTCATAAACTGATCGATTTTGCCACCGCGGCGGCGGTGCTGATTGCGACCGTTTTTTATGGGCAGTGGCGACTCTCGCAGAATATGACGCGACCCGGGCCTGTGATTACGGTGATTCAGGAAGATTTTCCGATATTTGTCGAAGGGGAGTCACCGGATATTTATGATGTTTTCGACGGTCATCTTCAGCTTTCTTTTCGAGCGATAGCGGACCACCCCGATATGATCATTTGGCCTGAGACATCGATCGGAGTTTCCATCAATCCTGAATTTCTGAATGCCAAACCGACGAAGAAAAATTACCAGTACGAACAGCCTCACAGTGAAGTCTTTGTCGAAACCTTAACCAAACTTGCACGAACTGCCAGGGCGTATTTAATTGTCGGTGCCTTGAGTAAGGAATTCAATCCGGAAGGTCATTATCCCGAGGTGGACAAATACAATTCGGCGATCATTTTCGATCGTCAGGGAAACTACGCCGACCGTTACGATAAAATTCGGCCTGTGCTTTTTGGTGAAGTGGTTCCGTTTCGTCATTCGATCCCGTGGCTTTATCGTTTTTTGAATGAAAATATGACTCCTTACGGCAGGGACGGTTTTGAATATTCACTGACGCAGGGGCGCACGCTTAAGCAATTTACATTGCCTACAGACACCGGCGATTATCGTTATGCGATAGCGATTTGTTATGAAGACACTATGGCGGATCTGGTTCGAGAAAACGCGGCAACAACGACCCACAAAAAGCCGATCGATTTTTTGGTGAATCTGAGCAACGACGGTTGGTTCAATCATTCGAGCGAATTGCCGCAACATTTGAAAATCTGTGTTTTTCGTGCGGTGGAAAATCGTTTGACGATCGCGCGGTCGGTGAATACGGGCATCAGCGGTTTTATCAATCCCGACGGCAGCATCGAGGCGGTGGTTCGCAGCGGATCGAAACTTTATGGTTCGGGCATTCGCGGGCATCTGACGCGGCAGATTAAAATTGATTCGCGCATTACGCCTTATTCACGGATCAAGGATTCTTTGAGTCGAGTCAATTTGATTTTGGTTCTTTTCTGTTCCTGTTTAAATCCGGTTCGATATTTGCGAACCCCAAAGGAGTCGATTTCTCATCATGACGCTTAATAAAGAAATGAAGATAGGTTTGATGTTGTCGGTAATGATCATGGCGGGTTGCACCCAGACAAACGGATTGATGACCCTCACCAACCAGCAGAACCTTGCGGGCAAGGCGAGAAAGTTATTGATGGAAAGCACAGGTTCACCTTCGCCGTTGTTCAGATCGCATGCGATTGAAGCGCTTTCTGAAACCCGGCAGACCTCTGCCGTACCGTATATTCTCGAAGGCCTTAACGATTCATATTGGGGTGTGCGGTTTAGCGCGTGTCTGGCGATTATGAAAATAAAAGAGACTTCCGCAAAACCTCAATTGGTGAAACTCGTTCAAACGGATCCGGATAAATCTGTACGAGCCGCTGCTGCCGGGACGCTCCATGTTCTGGGCGATACGCGTTATACACCGCTGCTGGGACAGACGCTGTTTGACAAGGATGTTGTCGTTCGTCGAAATACCGCAACGGTATTGGGGCTGACGGGTAAGCCCGGGGCCATTCGTTTACTTAAGTCGGCGGCGATTCGGGATGAAGATGTTTCGGTCAAGCTCCAGGCCATAGAGGCGATGACATTGCTCGGCGATACCTGGGCGCAGCGGTTGATGGTCAACAACACACGAAGCGTTTTCGACGATGAGTGTATCCTGGCGATGCTGGCGTTGGCTCGCGCGAAGGTCGATGCGGCGGGCGATATGATCGCGTATGTTTATGAAAGGTCCGGCGCGGCGGATCGGCTGGGAATGAAACTCGTCGCCTCTCGGGCGTTGGCGATGCTGCAGGATTATCGCGGGAAGAAAACCGCGCTTAACGCATTGAATTATCGATCAGGTAACGCAGCACGTTCGGCGGTCATTCGAAACCTTGCCGCGATGGCGCTGAGTGAAATGGGGGATGCTTCGACACTCGATGCACTGGAACGGGCGATGAGTGATCCGAATGAAGATGTGCGCATCGCCGCGGCTCTGGCGGTGCTGAAGATCATGAATGCCACAAGTCCATTTTAAACACTTTCAAGGAGTGATCGATTTTTTATTTCGGTGTTTAATGTGCCATGGATTGGTTTGAACTTTCATCACTTTCTTACGGGGCGAAGTTCCAGGGAAGACGCCGTCCGAATTTTGAATCAGGCGAATATCAATATTGGCAAAAATGATATTATTCGGACGATTTTTGAGCGGTTAAACAAATAATTTTTGCCGTAAACAAATATTAAAGAACCTCTGC
The DNA here is from genome assembly GCA_012514125.1 of Phycisphaerae bacterium. Lineage (GTDB taxonomy): Bacteria > Planctomycetota > Phycisphaerae > JAAYCJ01 > JAAYCJ01 > JAAZAW01. The sequence goes on from JAAZAW010000330.1 coordinate 6,685, forward strand.
GTCAACTCCGATATGGAAATAAAGTTTTGTTTGATTGAATCGGTATGTCTTTTTTGGGAGTTTTAAGATGAAACGCTTGGGTTGGTTTTTAATTGTTTTGTGTGTGCTTGTATCGGGGGGATGTTTTCCACCAGCCATTATCGACTTGCCGGATCTGATTCCATGGTATCCGGACGACGGGTCGGACGAGTCAAAAGAAATCGAGACTTATGACGGTAAGGTGTATTTGATCGGGACTCTCACGGGGGATTTGAAGGACGAGTTCGAAGCGGCTATGACATTTTCGGACTATGTCGCGGATGCAACCGATGGGGCTATCGTTGTCTCCTCGGACGCTTTTGGGGAGTTGACGCAGGAACAGCTTGATGGACTGTCCACTGCATTTGCCGCGCATCAGCCGATCATTCTGGTTCACGCGACGGCGGAACAGATTGTAGCGTTCGGTCAGCAGTTTATCGGGGAAACGTTTCGATATACTTTGCCTAACGGCATGGAGTATGCCGAGGTTTACGCGGTTGATCTGGAAGAAGGCGGACATATCTGGCAGTGGTCGTTATATCCGCCGGATTTGAGAGACGACGAAGATTCTGATGAAGAGCAACAGGCCCGGCTGGGTGATTTGATTGACTGGATGCAGGAAAATTCCGAACGAATGGCAAACGGGTCGGTGGAAAATGCAAAGTTTTCCGCTGAATTGGCTGCGAACAGTAATGAACTGACGCAGTTGGCGTCGGCCTTTGTCGATCAAAAGAATTTTTCGAGATATGGTAACCGGTATCAGGTAGCACTTTTTATTTATTCTTGTCATTCGTATGATACCGGAGAGGATTGGTTTTATGTTCAGCAGCAGTGCGTATTTTATGGGGGCGGAGCCTATGGTGAAAAGAAAGTCGAATATAACCAGGAAGGAAAGGGCTGGTATATCGACAATATTGAAATCGATTCTACGATGAATGGATACGATTATGATACCCTACAGGTTGGAATGATCCAGTCGAGTCCTGAGACGGCGAATAATGTGGAATCGGTCACGAGCGGTGTGAGTTTCACCATCGGCGGCGAGGTGGGAATCGACAAGGGAGGTCCTAGTGCAAAGATTACCGGTGGTGTGACCATCAGCAATTCGCGAACGGTGAATATTCAGGATTGTCAGGTTATCAACAAGAGTATTGACCGCGGGAACAATGCTCACTGGAATTATAAATTCAAACGGTGCGATTCGATCAGCTACGCGTTATATGCGGGACTCACGGATCCGCCGGATTTGGCGACCAATACATTCCAGCCTATGAATCAATGGATTTGGCGAGCAAAACCGGCCTTGAGGGCCAACGACACGCCCATTCATGTCAAACTTAATGTGGATTTGTGCTGGACCTGGGGCATCATCGATTTCTGGTGGATGACGCACCCGGATCATCAGACGACCGACGGTGGTCTGTGGGAATATAATGTCCACATTCCATATCCGCCCATCAACTAGAGAATTTTTTTGAAATTTTGAAAAAGCGAACTGTTGATACGGTTCGCTTTTTTATTTTTTATACCAAACCAACTTAATTTGTGCGCCAAGGGTAAAAGGTTTTGGTGTGTCTTTTACGGTTCTTCCCTGTGAAAGAGGTTGTACCGTTCGGGCAGGGCGCAAAAATTAACCCAACTTCCGTATTAAGCAGACAAAGAGAAGAGCTTTTAAAAATTTTCTCTCTTCCCTTCGCGGTTCAAAACGGGCTGACGGACTACGGCTACAGGGGGCAGGCTCCAGGCTTTGGGATTAAAATCGGCAGGCGGTTTTTTGCGCCGAAGACCGTTGACCGATAAGTATCATTAATCACCGGAGGACAAAATCGATCAAAAATTCTCAAA
>JAAZAW010000331.1 GCA_012514125.1 Phycisphaerae bacterium
CATCCCAATATTCGAAGCGATGTTCGTAAACGTGTCTTTGAAATTGCCAAAGCTCATGGCTACCATCCGCGACTGTCCACAAAACAGCGGAATGTGGTAATTATCCTGCCCGGCGATGAAATTTACCCTATTCGTAACTGTCTGGAAATGGTCATGATGGCGTTGACCGTCGTTTTACCCAAGCGGGGTTTTCGCATCGAGGTATTGCCTCAGGATAATCTGGACCGGCTCGACAGTATTCAATTCTGCGGGGCCATTGCCATTGGCGCGGAACCGAACGATTTCACGAAATGGACGCATTATTTTTCCGCTCCCCTGGTTATGGTGGATCGGGATGTGCCGCCTGATTCGCCGAACGTTTATTCCGTACGGTCCGATGAAGCTCAGGGGATGGACCTGGCGATTGGGCACTTGCATCAGCGGGGATGTGAAAAAATCGGCTGTATTATTCATGGCACACCCGGCACGGGGAATGTGGACCTGCGGCGGGTTTCGATCATTAAATCGCTCAAGATCAGGGAGCTTCCGGCTCATGATTCGCTGATTCATGTGTCGAATGATGATCAGTATTTGGAGATCATCGGTAAATTGCTCAAGCAGGACATCGACGCTCTGTTTTGTCCGGGAGGGAACGCCGGAATTGTGGCAGCGTATGCGTTGTCGCTTTTTGACAAACAGGTTCCGGAAGATATTTCTTTGATTACGTCGGAACATAAATTGTTTTCCTGCTTTGCAACACCGCCTCAGACTACGATTACGCAGAATCATATCGCTTTGGCTGAAATCGCAGCGCAGGTCATCGATTCCCATTTGAGTGAATCGCAACTTCCACAATGCTCCGTTCTTCCTTATAACCTTATCATCCGTGATAGTGTTATATAGGGCGTTTTGCCGTCAGTTATTATTGTTTATATAGTCATTATATAAATATTAATGGTGTGGTTTGATTCGGTTTGGTTTGCTTAATCTTGGATTGTGATATTTTTCACAATGGGGAAAAATATTTTTCGCGGGTGTCTTTAATTTCACTGTTCCATATCTTTAATGTTTGCAAGATTTTACAAAAGAGTTAGCGAAACTGTTTTCTTATCGAGAATATTTTCTCTGTTTGTTTGTTGACATATAAGGGTTTGTAGCGTATCTTTAAATTAAAGAACTATTTATCGATAAATATTTCTCTGATTTTATTTTAAATCAAAGGAGTGTGAATGGGCATGGTCAATGGTAAACCGACTCCGGCACCGACACTCAGGCGATTGGCGACTTATCATCATTTTTTGAAACAGTTGCATGGCCTGGAGCGTGATGTGGTGTCGTGTACTCATATCGCCAACGAACTTCGCCTGGACCCGACCCAGGTCCGTAAGGATATCGAGATGACGGGGATTGTGGGGAAATCGCGAGTGGGGTATGAAGTGGTTCCGCTGATCGATGCGATTGAGGAATTTCTGGGATGGAACAATACTCATGACGCTTTTCTGGTTGGCGCGGGTCATCTGGGTTCGGCGTTGGTGGGATACAGCGGATTTCAGGATCGGGGTTTGAACATTGTTGCGGTTTTCGATTCCGATCCGGCGAAGATCGGGACTCAGGTTCACGGCAGGGAGGTCTTGCCGATCGAGAAGTTGCCGAATCTGGCCCAGCGGATGTATACGTTGATTGGAGTGATCGCGGTTCCTGCGGAAGCGGCCCAGTCGGTGGCGGATTTGATGGTATCGGGGGGGATTCGGGCGATATGGAATTTTGCTCCTTGGCCCGTGTTGGTTCATGAGCAAGTTGTAGTGGAAAATGTTCGTTTATCTTCAAGTTTGGCGGTTTTGACGAATAAACTGGTCCAGACGTTGAAATTGGAAAAAGAGCAAGGAGATTTTGAAAATGCCACAGTCAGTAGCGAGGTCGACGCAGATGATGCGTAAGTTTGAGAAGGTTTGTCAGATACTGGATCAGTACGATCGGGATCCGGCGAAGTTGATCCCGATTCTTCAGGCGGTGCAGGAGGAATATCGGTATCTTCCTGAAGAGGTTTTGACGTATGTCGCGACGTCGGTGGGATTGCCTCCGGCGCGGGTTTTTGGAGTTGCGACGTTTTATGCCCATTTTGCTCTTGAGCCCAAGGGGAAATATGTGGTTCGTCTGTGCGACGGGACGGCGTGTCATGTGAAGGGATCGATTCCGATTCTGGAGGCGATTCGAGAACGTCTTGGTCTTACGGCGCAGAAGACGACGACACCGGATATGTTGTTTACGGTGGAAACGGTGTCGTGTTTGGGCGCCTGCGGTTTGGCGCCGGTCGTAGTGGTGAATGAGGAAGTTTATGGCCAAATGACACCGGAAAAGGGTGTGGCATTGGTAGAAGAAATTATTGCGAAAGAGGAACAAAAATGAGTCAGACAACGATCGATTTGAAATCTATAGCGGCGGCGTATGGTAAGGCGCACGAGAAGGTTGTTCGGCGGATTATTCTATGTGCGGGGACCGGTTGTGTGGCCAATGGGGCGTTGAAGGTTCACGAGGCCTTTGTGGAAGGGATCGTCGCGGCGGGACTTCCGGTGGTCGTGGAGCTTAAAGGAGAGGAGAAAGAGGGGACTTTGGTTTCCAAGAGCGGTTGCCAGGGTTTTTGCCAGATGGGTCCCTTGGTGACGGTGGAGCCTGAGGGATATTTTTATACGAAGGTGAAGGTCAGCGACGTCAAAGAGATTATTGAAACGACGTTGATTCATCATCAGCCTGTGGAGCGGTTATTGTATTCCAAGCCGATGTCGGGCGAGCATTGTTTGACGACGCACGACATTCCGTTTTATCAGAAGCAGCACCGATTTACGCTCAAGGCGTGCGGGCTGGTCGATCCGGAAGACATACAGGAATATATTTATCAGGGCGGGTATGAATCGGCGCGTAAGGCGTATGTGGAGATGACGCCGAAAGCGGTTTGTGACGAGATTCTGGCGTCTGGGCTTCGCGGGCGAGGAGGCGGCGGGTTTCCGACGGGCAAGAAGTGGGATTTGACACGTATTCAGCCTGAGGGGAAGAAATATGTGATCTGTAACGGTGACGAGGGTGATCCCGGCGCGTTTATGGATCGAAGCGTGATGGAAGGAAATCCGCATTGCGTTCTGGAGGGGATGATGATCGCGGCGAAGGCGATTGGCGCGGATGAGGGATATTTGTATGTTCGCGCGGAATATCCGCTGGCGGTGAAACGGCTGAGGAAGGCGGTTGCGGACGCGGAGAAGCTTGGCGCATTGGGCAAGAACATTTTTGGATCGGGACAGGATTTGACGCTGCACGTGATGGAAGGCGCGGGAGCGTTTGTTTGCGGGGAAGAGACGGCGTTGATTGCGTCGGTGGAAGGGAAGCGTGGGATGCCGACGCCTAAACCTCCATTTCCTGCGCAGAGCGGTTTGTGGGGCAAGCCTACGGTGATTAACAACGTAGAGACGCTGGCGACGATACCGCTTATTTTGCAGATGGGCGCCCATGAGTTCCGCAAGTTCGGGACGGAAAAGTCGCCGGGGACCAAGACGTTTGCCTTGACGGGTCACGTGGCGAACACGGGATTGATCGAGGTTCCGTTCGGGACGACGCTTCGGGAAGTGGTGATGAATATCGGGGGCGGCGTGACGGACAAGACCGGCCAGGTGACGGGTGAGTGCTTCAAGGCGGTTCAGATCGGCGGGCCGTCGGGCGGATGTTTGACGGAGGAACACCTGGATTTGCCGTTGGATTTCGATTCGCTTCGAAGCGTGGGGGCGATGGTCGGATCAGGCGGTCTGGTGGTGATGAACAAGCAGACTTGTATGGTGAGCGTGGCGCGATTTTTCATGCAGTTTACGCAGAACGAATCTTGCGGCAAGTGTGTGTTGTGTCGGGAGGGGACCAAACAGATGCTGGCGTTGCTCGATGATATTATAGAAGGCAGAGCGGACGAAACGACGTTACCGCTGTTGGAGAAACTGGCGGTGGCGGTCCAGAAGGGATCGCTGTGCGGATTGGGCAAGACGGCACCGAATCCGGTTTTATCGACCTTGAAATATTTTCGGGCGGAATATGAGTCGCACGTGTTCCAGAAACGATGCCCGACGGGTCAGTGCAAGTCGCTGAGGCAGCCTGAGATTCTGGCGGACAAGTGCAAGGGATGTACGGCGTGTGCGAGGAAGTGTCCGGTGGGCGCGATCAGCGGCGAGAAGAAGATGCCGCACAAGATTGATGCAGCGTTGTGCATCAAGTGCGGAGCGTGTGCGCAGGCGTGCAAGTTTGGCGCGATTGTTGGAGTTTAGTTTCAGATGAAGCCTGTGTTCGAAGAGACGAGTTTTAAATACGAACGTGGAGTTAACGATAAACATGAATACCGATAAAATGATGATCATCGATGGACGAGAGATACCGATAGAAGGTGAACGGAATTTGCTGGAGGTGATCCGCAAGGCGAATATCGATTTGCCGACGTTTTGTTATCATTCGGATTTGAGTGTGTATGGGGCGTGCCGGCTTTGCCTGGTTCAGGTGGAGGGACGAGGATTGGTAACGTCGTGTTCGACGGCGCCGGAAGCGGGAATGAAGGTTCGGACGACGACGGAAGAGATTCGCGAGATTCGCCGTATCGCGGTGGAATTGCTGTTGGCGAATCATGACCAGGGTTGTCCGACGTGCGGGAAGAGTTCGAACTGCAAGCTGCAGGACCTGGCTCGTCGGATGGGGATCGACAAGGTTCGATTCAAACCGGTGCACAAGTCCAAGCCGATCGACAAGTCGAATCCTTCGTTGATTCGCGACCCGAACAAGTGCGTGCTTTGCGGCGACTGCGTGCGGTTCTGTCATGAGATTCAGAGCGTAGGGGCGATTGATTTTGCTCATCGCGGATCGAACGTTGCGGTGCTGCCGGCGTTTGGGAAAGATTTGGCGAGTGTGGAGTGCATTTATTGCGGGCAGTGCGCGAGCGTGTGTCCGACGGGTGCGATTATGCCCAGGTCGGAAGTGGCGGAGGTCTGGAAGGCGCTGGGCGATCCGACGAAGAAGGTCGTGGCGCAGATTGCGCCGGCGGTTCGAGTGGCGATCAGCGAGGCGTTCGGTGGTGAGCCTGGAACGGTGAGCACGGGGCAGATTGTGGCGGCGCTGAAGTCGATGGGATTTGCGCAGGTGTACGATACCTCTTTTGCGGCGGACCTGACGGTGATCGAGGAAGCGAACGAATTTCTGGCTCGCAAGACCAAAGGCGAAAAATTGCCGCAGTTTACATCATGCTGTCCGGCGTGGGTGAAATTCGCGGAGCAGTATTATCCGGAATTGTTGAAGAATCTGTCTTCGTGCAAGTCGCCGCAGCAGATGTTCGGATCGCTGGCGAAAGATACGCTGCCGGCGAAGCTTGGCGTGGAAGCGAAGGACCTGGTGATTGTTTCGATCATGCCGTGCACGGCGAAGAAGTTCGAGGCGAAGCGGCCTGAATTTCAGCATGAGGGTGTGCAGGATGTGGACTTTGTGTTGACGACGCAGGAGTTGTCGCGGATGGTGGAAGAGGCGGGATTGGTGTTCAACAAGCTCGAGCCTGAGTCGCTGGATATGCCGCTTGGTTTCAAGACGGGTGCGGGCGTGATTTTTGGAAATTCGGGCGGTGTGAGCGAGGCGGTGCTTCGTTACGCGTCGGAGAAGATTACGGGTGTGAAGATCGACGCGGTGGATTATCATATCGTTCGCGGCGAAGAAGGCCTGCGTGAGGCGACGATCAGCGTGGGCGATGTGACCCTTAAGCTGGCGATTGTTCATGGTTTGAAAAACGCGCGGGCGATTGCGGAGCAGATCAAGGCGGGTAAGTGCGAGTATGATTTTGTGGAAGTGATGTCGTGTCCGGGTGGTTGCATCGGTGGAGCGGGTCAGCCTGTACCGAAAGATTATCAGTATCGTAAGCAACGGACGAAAGGATTGTACGAGGCGGATAAGACGCTGCAATTGCACAAGTCGCAGGATAACCATTATGTGGCGGAATGCTACAAGAACCACCTGGGCGAAATCGGCGGCGAGAAGGCGCATCATCTGCTGCATACGAAATATCATAGCCGCAGACGAATCAGCGATGAGGATTTGGATCTGGTTTCGGGTACGGCGGAAAGCAAGCTGGTCGTGAGCGTGTGCGTAGGGACGAGCTGTTATGTCCGCGGATCGCAGAACCTGCTTCATGGGTTGATTCGGCATGTGGAAGAGCAGAATCTGCAGAACGTGGTGGATATCAAAGCGACGTTCTGTTTTGAGCGGTGCAACAAAGGTCCGAATGTGGCGATCGGTGATGTGGTCCTTGAGAAGTGCACTTTCGAAAAGGCATGTGAGGTTTTGGGACAGAAGCTCGATGAAATGAAACAGAAATCATAGTGAATGAACCTGAAATTCATGTGCGTTTGAGAACGATGGGATATGACCGGTCGCCGAAGGAGATTCGACGACCGGTTTTTTGTGGAATGGGGAATTCATTATTGCAAAAATATGAAAGTGAAGAGGAAGAGAAGAGATTGTACAACGGCTTGAGTTGTTTTTTGGATTTATGCATCTGCGGGAATGACGATGAATAAGAAAATGGTGAGAGTAGTCACTCGATAAGAGGGTTTGGAATGGAACACGAATATCGGCCTGGACAAGTGGTTTATACGAACAAGGCGAGATGCCGCGATTGCTATCGGTGCGTGCGGGTTTGCCCGGTCAAGGCGATTCGGATGCGCAACGAGCAGGCGTTTGTGGTGGAAGATCGATGTATCGCGTGCGGGACATGTATTCGGGAATGTCCGCAGCAGGCGAAATCGTTTCGGAACGATGTGGAACATGTGATCCGGTTGATCGGCAGCGGCGGGCCTGTGGCGGTGAGTGTGGCGCCGTCGTTTGCATCGATCTATAGTGAATGGGAACAAAAACGTCTGGCGTCGGCGCTGCGGAAGCTTGGATTTTCGTATGTGGCGGAGACGGCGGTCGGGGCGTATCATGTGGCGAATCAGACGACGGAATATGTGCAAAGTCGAAAGGACAAGCCCCATATCTGCACGGCGTGTCCGGCGGTGGTTCGGCTGGTGGAACGATATCATCCGGACTTGACGGAGAATTTGGTTCCGCTGGTTTCGCCGATGCTGGCGCATGCGCGGCTTATCAAGAACAAGCTGGGAAGTCAGTGGAAGGTGGTTTTCATTGGGCCTTGCGTGGCGAAAAAGGCGGAGGCGGATAAGCCTGAGAATGCAGGGCTGGTCGATGGTGTGTTGACGTTTGTGGAATTGTCGGAATGGCTGGAGCGGGAACATATTTCGATGAGCCGGCTTGAAGAGAGTAGTTTTGACGATCAGCCGTCGGGCGATGCCCGGTATTTTCCGTTGGTGGGCGGCAGCATTCGGACGGGCAGGATGGATACGGACATTCTGGCCGGCGAGGTGATTAGTGTGAGCGGATATTCCGAGGTCAACGAGGCATTGGAGAATTTAAGGCGGGATCAGGAGCCGGTGGTCATCGAGCCGCTGTTTTGCAGCCAGGGATGCATCAACGGTCCTGCGATTTCGAGTGAGAAGAATGTCTTCGAACGGCGGAAGGACACGCTTGTTTACGCAAAAGAGAACCAGGGCGCAGCGCCGGCGGAGGCCGAGGTGCCGGATTTGAAGACTCAGTTTTTGGCGGATGAAAACGAATGGCCGCCGGTGACGGAAGAACAGATTCGGTCGGTGTTGGAAAAGACGGGGAAGTCCCGGCCTGAGGATCAGCTTAATTGCGGGGCGTGTGGATATTCCTCGTGCCGGGAGAAGGCGATCGCGGTGGTGCGTGGCATGGCGGAGGTGGAGATGTGCATTCCGTACATGAAGAACCTGGCTGAGCGGCGGACGGACCGGATTATCGAGACGAGCCCGAACGGGATCGTGATTCTCGATGAACGGTTGAATATTTTGAGCATGAATCCGACGTTTAAGAAATTTTTCATGTGCTCGGAGGCGGTGTGCGGGAAACGCATTTCGTATCTGATGGACCCGGACCCGTTCGAGAAACTCGCCAGCGGCGATAAGGACAAACTCGAGTTGGTGGTCAAACACGACCGGTATAATATCATTTGTCACCAGATTCTTTATGTGCTACCGGAAGAGCGTCAGTATGTGGGGATTTTTGTAAATATTACCAACAGCCAGGCGAATCAGACGAAGCTGGACCATCTGCGGGTTCAGACGATCGCGCAGGCACGTGAGTTACTGGAACATCAGATCAGCATGGCTCAGAAGATGGGGCAGTTTCTGGGTGAGAGCACGGCGCGGGGTGAAGCACTGGTGGAAAAACTCATGGAAATGGCGGATGAGGAATCGGAAAACCGCGAGAACAACGCTTCCAACGGTCGGCCTGGTAAAAAGGGAAAGAACTGGTTATGGGATACATACACGTCGAAATAGAAACGGTGCAAAATTCCAAACGGCCGGGGAAACCCTGCGGCGATGTGGTGCTGTTCGATCGAACGCAGGCATCGACGACAATTGTGGTTTGCGACGGGCTGGGGTCGGGCATCAAGGCGAATATCGCGGCGACGATGTGTGCCTCGCGGCTGCTGGAACTTTTTCGCAATGACTTTTCGATGCGGGAAGGGTTTTCGTGCATGGTCAAGACCATGAACGAGGCCCGCGGAACGGATTTACCTTATTCGGTTTTTTCGGTGATGCGGATTTTGAACGACGGCTCGGCGACGGTGCTGTCGTATGATATGCCCGGGCCGATTTTCATCAGCCGACGATTGGCGACGGTGCTGCCGCAGCATACGCTGACGCTGGAGAACGCGCTTATCGGCGAATCGAATTGTCATATCGAGCCGGGCGAAGGGTTGATCGTCGTGAGCGACGGGATTACGCAGGCGGGACTGGGCACGACGCTGAGAAACGGCTGGGAGATCGAAGGTGTCGCCAAACATATCACCGGTTTGTTGACCGAAGGCCTTTTACTGCGGGAGATTCCAAACTATGTGCATCGCCGCGCGCTGGAACTCTGGGGGCCGCGAAGCGGGGACGACTGCACGGTGACGCTGGCAGGGTGCCGATGGGGAAAGACGGTGAATATTCTGACCGGGCCGCCGAGCGATCCGTCGAAGGACAAATCCGTCGCGGCGAGATTTCTGATGACCGAAGGCGAGAAGGTGATCTGCGGCGGCACGACAGCGAGTATCGTCGCCAATTATCGAGGCGTCAAATTGTTGATGGAGCCGGACCCGCAGAGTCTGCTGGCACCACCGAAATATCAGATCGACGGGATCGACCTGGTCACCGAAGGCGCGGTGACGCTCAACCAGGTGTACAATATTCTCGATGAGGACCCGGCGGAGTTCGAGGAAGAGAGCGGCGTGACGCAATTGTGCGAATTGCTCAACGGGGCGGATCGGATCAATTTTCAGGTGGGCGTCGCCCAGAACCCGGCAAGCGAGCACATCGCCTTTCGCCAGCGTGGTATCTTAAGTCGAATGAAGGTCGTTCCCCTGCTGGCTGAAAAACTCCGCAATGCCGGAAAACTGGTGGTGATCGAATATATTTAGTACTAAATCCGCTTACGCCCTGCGCGGGGATCAAAAGTTGAAAGGTGAAGGTTAAAATGTTATTTAACTTCGATCACTTAGGCTGTGATTCCCTGCCTAAAGCCCAAAGCCCAACCGCCCAAAACCCGACACACGGGCAGCCGAATGCAGATTTTTGGAAAAATAGAAAATACCAAAAACCATAAGCGCTTTATTTGAATGAAGATAAGAACGAAAAATATTTATATTTTTGTCGATTTGACCTGGACAGGAACCTTGAAAGATGAAAACTCGGTGCAATTTTCATGAATTTGCATCTAATTTCATGTTTTTTCATGTCGGACCCCGGATATTCGAGAGATAACAGGGGTGCCATAGAAACCGCTATAGAAATCTCTGATTTGGGGTGAAAACTGATGGTGAAAAAACCGTCGTTATTTTCAGTAAATTGCCTCATTTTTTGCAAATCTGACAGTGA
>JAAZAW010000394.1 GCA_012514125.1 Phycisphaerae bacterium
GAATTGGGATGGCACGGTGTATTTATGACACCGGAATTCGGACCTCGAGTTCGTCTGACTTCGATTGTAACTGAAGCTCCTCTTGAACCCACACCTATGTATGAGGGACCGGCGTTGTGTGACAGGTGTATGGAGTGTGCCAAACAATGTCCCACCCAGGCCCTGACCAAAGAAATCAAAAAAATAAATGAATTGGATATCGGAGGCAAGATCTGCAAATTTCCCGACATCAACAAATGGCGATGCATTCTGGACAGTTTCAATATGCTGATCGATATTCCGGAAAAGAATTCGGCTGAGAGTTTCTGCCAAAAACTCAAGACGGAAGGCAACCGTGGCGGCGATCAAGGTGTATGTACCTATGTATGCCTGCCTCCCCATTTGCGAGTTCGGGATGAGGCCTATACCAAGAGTTGGAGACGAAAACGTGAAACAATCGCGATTTTGCCCGATACAGCCACACAGGAAGTCATCAAAATTGCCTCGAAATCGAACATAGAATATTTGAGTGTATGCTCTGTGGACGATTTCGCTTCCAAGGGGATAGACATTCGTAATATTTTGCCTGATGCCGAATCCGTGGTTGTCATCGGGAAGCACTACAATGATGACATAACACAACTGGCTGTGCTGAATCGGTTGACATATGCCGCATTTGATTTGACCCATTATTTGCAGAATTTGGGATACTCGTCGCTGACTCGCACATTGCTTCCCGATAACGTGATGGCGGCAGGAGCGGGCCTGGGAACGTTTGACGAGAAAGGGGGAATTGTGACGGATCGCCATGGATCGGCGGTAGGATTTCGGTATGTACTTACCGCGGCCAAATTGACACCGATCAACAAGACGCCCGTGATCAAGGATAAAATCATTGAAAGAAATAAGGCGGGAGAGGATATCACTGAAACACTTCGAAATCTTGTTTTGGAGAAACAGGGCGATTTATTTGGGGTATCCTCTATTTCCAGAATAGAAAATATACTTCCCACTCTGAAAGAAGCGTATGCGAATGAAAAAATCATTGATGTCGTTGATGCGGAAGACGGCCTTAAAAGGCGAGGATATGGTGAAACGATTCCGTTTCCGGTGAAGTATCAACGAACGATTAAAGGTCCAACAGATTATGTGGCGGGGGCGAAGTCCGTTATCGTTATCGGTTTACATTATCCTGATGCCTGTATCGAACGCGCGTTAGAGCCACCGGCGGAGACGCCCGGTCCCTATGCCGCCTACGCCCAATATCGCATATTGGAAGAACTGGCCTCAATAGGTTTGGATGTCATCAATCGTTTGGAGCAAGCAGGGTATAAGGCTCGGTCGACCTGGGATCTGATCGGCTTGGCCTCTACGGTCCATCATCCGTGGGGCGTAGAAGGTGGGGGCGAAGGTGGACTTGATTTTGGTGGTGGATCCGTTCCGGATGCCTTGGCGAATCGATTTGCCGCCGTTTGCGCTGGATTGGGCGAACCGGGGAAATCCGGAGTGGTTCTTACCCCGCAATTTGGCATTCGGCAACGATTTTTGGCCATTGTGACGGATGCCCCGCTCGAGCAGAGTCCGCTGTATCATGGGCCGAAGCTCTGCACAAACTGTGGGCAGTGCGTTGGCGCCTGTCCAACGCAGGCGATCCGGGGAGATGCAGTCTCGGTCTGCATCGACGGGAAGGAGTTCGCGTTTGCGCGTCCGGACCGGTTACGTTGCGACTGGTCGAAACGTTACGCGCTGGTCGGTAGAAACGGTCCTCAACAGATGTCTTCGACCACCAACGTTATGCCGCCGGACAACATCACCCCCGAGGCCCTCTGTGACGCCCTTCGGCAGATGGACCCGGTTCAGAAGAGGCTGGTCTGTGTCGTGGAAACCTGTCTCAAGGCGTGCCCGGTGCGAGGAGGGGCAGACCATGTGTGACTCATCGAGACACGGCACGAGCAACGCGACACTGATTGAAGCACCAAGACACTTGCCGATTAGCGGCACGTATGACGTGGCGGTCGTCGGCGGCGGTGTGGCCGGAGTGGCAGCGGCCGTCGCGGCGGCGCGAACGGGGGCTTCGGTTATCCTGATTGAAAGGACCTTTGGTCTTGGCGGACTGGCCACGCTCGGGCTGATCACCACTTACGAACCGCTCTGTGACGGACATGGTCATCAAGTTTCATTCGGGCTTTCGGAAGAAATGTTGGCCCTCTCGGTGCGTGATGGGTCCGCATTCCTGCCCGTGCCCGAAGGATGGGCCGATGATCGCCATCCCGAGGCGAGGATGAACCATCGTTACCTGGTACAGTTCAATGCCTCCAGTTACCTTCTTGCCCTTGAAGAGTTCGTTCTCGGCAACGGCGTACACCTTCTTTATGACACTCGATTTTGTTCGGTATGCTTGTCCGGCAATCGAATCGACGCGTTAATAGTTGAGAACAAGAGCGGTCGCAGCGCCATTCGTTGCCGAACCGTAATTGACGCGACGGGTGATGCCGACATTTGTGCGGCGGCAGGGGAAGAGGTTCGCTCCTTCAAGACTAACACGGTAAACGGGTGGTATTATTCACACGGCGACAATGGTCTGCGTCTGCATCGGCTCTCTCGTCCATTTGATCCATCGGCCCAGGGTGTGCCACTCGGGGCCGGCCCCGGGTTTGCCGGCGATGAGGCGTACGACGTTACCCAGCAGATGATTGCCTCGCGGGCATTGATTCGAAGCCATCTGGCGGAGACTCGGCGTGAGGAAAACACCGATCACGTTTTTCCATTTTTGGTCCCCACGCTTCCCGGTTTTCGGATGACTCGCCGACTGGTCGGCGCCGCTACATTTGAGGCGGATGATCGGAAAGATCATCCCGACAGTATCGGCCTGATCAGCGACTGGCGACGCCGGGGGCCCATTTACAGCATCCCTTTCCGTTGTCTGTGTGCGGTCAAAACTCCCAATCTGATTACCGCTGGTCGCTGCATCTCGGCGGGCTTAACGGGCTGGGACATGTCGCGTGTAATTCCGGCCTGTGTGGTGACCGGAGAGGCAGCCGGCGTTGCCGCGGGAATGACCGATGATTTTGCATCCTTGAAGGTGCCTATGCTTCAGGCAAAGCTTCGCCACAACGGCATTAAACTCCAAGTCGGCGACGTGGTATAGTCGGCATTTGGGGTTGAGAAGACGAGCAGACGAGCAGAAATTTCTCTTTCAACGCCATCAAGCGTTGGCATAGCGTGGCTTGACATCGAGGGGCTACTGTTGTTTAGTCTCGTAACCAATTTGAGATATGTTCGCGGATAAAATCGTCGTCTGTTAGCCCAACTTTCGCAGGTAGGGGAAAAATAAATGTATTTTCGATGATTTTCGCACAGGTCATTCTTCATTCTTCGCAGGGAATGCGGTTTTCCCTCTCAACTGCGGAAGTTGGGTTAGCCAGATGAATAATTGAGTACAGCATTTCGTTAATACGGGGCAAAAAGATTTGAAAAGCGGATA
>JAAZAW010000332.1 GCA_012514125.1 Phycisphaerae bacterium
AGGAATAGAGACATGGCAACCTATTTATATGAAGCGATGAATGCGGCAGGCCAGGAAGTCAAGGCGGAGATCGAAGCCGCCAGTACGGAAGAAGCGATTTCCAGGATTCGCGAGCAGGGGCTTTTCCCAACCAAAGTCAAAGCCAAAGCCGGTAAAAAGAAAACAGGCTCTGCCGAGGTCGCCAAGGCGGGCAAACGGCCTGCCGGTGCGGGTGGCTTCGGCAAGGTTTCATCGAAGAGACTGACCCAGTTCACTCGACAGCTTGCGACGCTTCAGGATGCGGGTTTGCCTATCTTACGGTCGTTAAGAATCCTGGAGCAACAGCAAAAACCGGGACTGCTCCGAAACGTTATCCAGGAAGTGGGCGAGGACGTCGAAGGCGGGGCGACACTCTCCGAAGCCATGGCGAAACATCCCAAAGCCTTCGATCGGTTGTACACCAAAATGGTCGCCGCCGGTGAGGCGGGCGGTGTTCTGGAAACCATTCTCGAACGTCTGGCCGAATTTATGGAAAAAGCACAACGCCTCAAACGTAAGGTCGTCGGCGCTATGGTCTATCCCGCCGCGGTTCTTACCTTTGCCGGCGGCATCGTTTTGTTCATCATGATCTTCGTCGTTCCGAAGTTCGAACAGATTTTCCGCGATTTCGGGACCACACTGCCCGGACCGACTCAGGCGCTGATCAATATCAGTAATTGGCTGGTCAAAGGAACGCCTCCGGGCTGGCTGGTGATCATCAGTCTGCCGTTTATCGTCATGATGGCCCTCAAGCTGATCAAAATGTCGGAAACAGGGCGATACTTCCTCGATATGATCATTATGAAAATCCCAATTCTAGGAAGCATTACCCAGAAAAATTCGGTGGCCCGGTTCACCCGAACGCTCGGCACCCTTATCAACGCCGGCGTGCCGATCCTGGAAGCCATCAATATCACCAAAGATACCACGGGTAACGAAGTCTTTTCCCGTGCGCTCGTCGGCGTACACGATTCCATCCGAGAAGGTGAAAGTTTCGCCGAACCGTTGCGGGCGTCGCGCGTGGCCGATTCGCTGGTCGTCAATATGGTCGACGTCGGCGAGGAAACCGGCGAACTCGACAAGATGCTCATGAAAGTCGCCGACAACTACGACGAAGAAGTCGAAACGATGGTCGGCTCGCTGGTGAGTCTGCTCGAGCCGGTACTGGTCATTTTCCTGGGTCTGATCGTCGGATCGATCGTCGTAGCGCTGTTCTTGCCGATGGTCAAGTTGATCGGCTCGGTCACCGGCGGCGCCAATTAATCCGGAATCGACGATGTTATCACGCTACCGAATAGGCACACGCGGCTCGAAACTGGCCCTGGCCCAGACGCAGTTGACGATTAACCTGTTGCGGTCGCTGGAACCCCAAGCCGATTTTACGATAGAAATCATCGCATCACGCGGCGACATTCACTGTGAAACACCGATTCAAAATCTCGGTGAACAGGGCCTGTTTACCGCCGAGCTTGAAAAACAACTTCTCGACGGTCGCGTCGATATCGTCGTCCATTCCGCCAAAGACCTGCCCACGCAAATGCCCGCAGGCCTGACCATCGCCGCCTACTCCGCGAGAATCGATCCAAGGGAAGTCCTGATCAGCCGCGATAACATCAAACTCACGGACCTGCCCCCCGGCGCCCGGATCGGCACCAGTTCACCTCGCCGAAAAACTCAACTCGCCCAATGGCGAAGCGATTTGACCTTTACCGATATTCGCGGTAATGTAGATACCAGAATCCGAAAAGTGCGTCAGGGCGATTACCAGGCGACGATCATGGCCCATGCCGGTTTGCTTCGGCTGAATCTCGACAACGAAGTGGCGGAAGTCTTTTCGCCGGAAATGATCTTACCGGCGGCAGGGCAGGGCGCGTTGGCCCTACAGTGTCGTCGGAACGATCAACGAGTTTGTTCCCTGTTATCGCTGGCGAATCACGAACCGACCGCTCAATGTGTGCGTGCGGAGCGAAGGGTCCTGAAATTACTCGAAGCCGGATGTTCCTGCCCGATCGGCGTATTGGCAGGTTTTCCGCCGGATACATCGACTCCGAAAAATCGTCCCATGATGCTTCGCGCATGTCGGTGCGATCCGGAAACAAACGCCCGAATCGACGCCCATGCCCTCGGCCCGGCGGAAGATTGGCAAACCCTGGCACAACAGGTCGCAGATCGTCTGCGAAACAAATGATCCGATTTTTCAGGGTACGCCGTGACGCACCATCTTTGTTTTGTTTTAAAGGACGTCTATCATGCTCGATAACATCGCGACGACTGCTTTGCTCGAAGCTACAAAAATGATCACCGCGTCACTCGACCTCAAGACCACCCTTCAAGCGGTGGCCTGCCAGGCCGCCCGCGTCATGCAGGCCGAAGCTTCAAGCGTTCTGCTGGTCGATCCGCGAAAAAATAAACTCGTCTTCAAAGCCGCCTTTGGTCAATTGGCCGATGCCCTGATCGATCAGGAATTCGATTCCAATCTCGGTATCGCCGGAAAAGTCGCCGCCGACGCCCGCGCATGCCTGATCAACAATTGCGGCGACGATGCCAGTTTCTTCGACGGTTTTGACGCCAAACTCCGATTTCACACCCGCAATATGATCTGCTCGCCCATGATTTATCAAGGCCGTGTCATCGGCGTAATCGAAGTCCTCAACGCCAAATCACCCGACGGTTTCACCGACAATGAACTGGAACTGCTCAACGGATTTGCGAACCTCGCCGCCATCGGAACCGTCAATGCCGAACGATACGAAGGGCTCAAACGACAAAACCAGGGCCTGCGACTCGCCGATACCATCTCGGAAAATATCATCGGCAGTAAAAATAGTCTCAAAGAGGTCATGAACCTTATCGCCAAAGTCGCCCATACCGGCGCCACCGTTCTCCTGCTCGGTGAAACAGGCACAGGCAAGGAACTCGTTGCCCGAACCATCCATCAGCAAAGTCCTCGTGCCGAATTTCCCTTCGTCGCCATCAACTGCGGCGCCTTACCCGAAACCCTTCTCGAAAGCGAACTCTTCGGCTACGAAAAAGGTGCCTTCACCGGCGCCGCAAACCAAAAACTCGGACGCTTCGAACTCGCCGAAGGCGGAACGATCTTTCTCGACGAAGTAGGGGAGCTAACCCCCGCCATTCAAGTCAAACTCCTTCGTGTCCTCCAGGAACGAGAATTCGTCCGCGTCGGAGGCGTCAAAACCATCGCCGCCGATGTCCGCATCATCGCAGCCACCAATCGCGACCTTCGGCAAATGATGCAGAACAACACATTCCGAGAAGATTTATATTATCGCCTGAATGTTTTCCCCATCGCGCTGCCGCCCCTGCGCGATCGTCGCGATGATATCCCCGAATTGGTCCATCATCAAATCCGCAAGGTCGCCCTCGACCTCAAGGTCCCGCTGGTCGATATCGCCGATTCCGCGATGGAACTTCTCACCCAATATCAATGGCCCGGCAACGTCCGTGAACTCCAAAACGTCATCGAACGCGCCGTCCTCCTTTGTGGCGGAAAACAAATTTCCATCGAGCATCTCCCGAAGGAAATCACAGGCCAATCTCTCATCTCGCTCCCAACCCCTCAAACCTCAACCCTGTCCCTGCCGGACCATGAAAAAATGGTGATCCTGCATTCCCTGCAAAAAAACAACTGGAATCAAAGTCAAACCGCACGCGACCTGGGCATCTCGCGAGACCACCTGCGATACCGAATCAAAAAATACAATCTGAAAAAATAAAAAACGCCCCGCCTTTTCTCAAAGATAAGGCTCCAGATACGCCATGGCATGCCGAATATCTTCAATCTGCTGTGGCCCCGATATCTCCCGTTCTATCGTCACAGGCCCCCCAAACCCGCACGCCTTAAGTCGTCTCATCAACAACGCAAATCGCACCCGTCCCTCACCCAGCCGAACCTCCTTCCCCAACGCTTCGTCCCGATTAGGCCAAACTCCATCCTTCGCGTGCATCCCGCGAATCCAGGGGCCAAGAATCGCCACCGCCTCGAGCGGATCCGCCTTGCCATACATCACCAGATTCGCCGGGTCCAGATTCACAAACAAATTTCCCGTCCCCACATGGTCGATCGTTCGTTTGAGTGTCGAAGGCAATTCCTGCCCCGTCTCGAAACACAAAATCTGATCATGATGAATCAACTCTTTCGCCACCACCTTCATCGCCCCGATGAATCGCTCATAAAGCGGGTCCTGCTCATCGTCCGGAATAAATCCGATATGCGAAGTAATACTCCCCACGCCCAATTCCTTCACCTTCTTCGAAAGCCGTACCATCAACTCCGTTCGCTGCTGTCGCAAACCGTCCGGCACCAACCCATCCGTCATAGGCCCGGTCTTATTATTGTACGTCTGCCCCTCAAAAACAGCAAAAATCGTGCTCACCCGCACTGTGCTTTTCGCCATAGCCTCGCCCAGATAATCGAGTTTCCCTCGCAACACCATATCTTCCGCCGTCCCCGACACCTGGCAAGTCGGAATCCCGAAATCTTCAATCTTCTTAAATTCCTCCTGCATCCGATCCTGCAGGTGAACCATCAATCCCAATTCCATCTTCGCATAGTCTTCCATCATAACCTCGCTTTTTTAGGGTGCGTCTGGACGCACCATTTCCTCTCTGTCATTCCCGCGAAGGCGGGAATCCAGAAACGGCTCAAGCCGTTAAACAATCCTCTTCTCCGCCTCTTCACTTTTGCATTTTGTACTTTACATGCAATAACTGATTTCTTCTTCCCTCTTTCTCACCTTCTCACCTTCCTACCTTCCCACTTCTTCTCTTCTTGGCGGTTCAACTCTTTTCTTCTCTTGACTCACCGACTTCCTCAGCTTTTCATCTAACTTCTCTCTTCCACCACTTCCCGCCAATATTTCATCTGTTCCTTCACCGACCGAACACCCGCCGAACCATAGCTCTGATACGCCTCCACAAGCTTCTCCGCCGAAAGCACCTGATAAACGTCTTTCTCAATATTCTCCGCAAAACCGCCAAGCTCATCGATCCCCAACTCCGACAACTTCTTCCCTTCCTTCTCGCTATGCGCCACAATCCTGCCCACCACATTATGCGCCTGCCGGAACGGCATCCCTTTCTTCACCAGATACTCCGCCAGCCCCGTCGCCTCCAGAAATCCTTCCTTCGTCCCTGCCAGCATCTTATCCGCCTTGAATTTCGTTGTCTCCACCACTTCCGCCGAAACTCTCAGCGACATCAGCACCACATCATACGCGTTGAACACCGCGATTTTATCTTCCTGCAAATCCCGATTATACCCGCTCGGCAGCCCCTTCAAAATCGTCAGCAAATTCATCAAATCCCCATACACCCTCCCCGTCTTGCCCCGCACCAGCTCCAGAATATCCGGATTTTTCTTCTGCGGCATAATACTCGAACCCGTACAATATCGCTGATCCAGATCGATAAAATCAAATTCCGACGAACTCCACATCACCCAGTCTTCCGCCCACCGCGACAGGTGCATCGCCGTCATTGCCATATCGAAAACAAACTCCGCCGCAAAATCACGATCCGAAACCCCGTCAATACTGTTTCTGCTGATCGACGAAAATCCCATTTCCAGCGCCGGATAATTCCTCTGTATCGGTAGCGTCGTCCCCGCTATCGCCGCCGATCCCAGCGGCATCACATTGATCCGTTTTCGACAATCCAGCAATCGTTCCCGATCCCGCTCAAGCTGCTCCACATACGCCAAGATCACCGCTCCCGCCAATATAGGCTGCGCGTGCTGCAAATGCGTATACCCCGGCATCACCGCCTGACCTTCCCGTTCTGCCAAATTCACAAATGTTTTTTGCAACTTGTCAATCGCAGGAATCAACGAAAGATCGATCGCATCCCGCAAGTAAAGCCGCAAATCCAACGCCACCTGATCATTCCGAGATCGCGCCGTATGAAGTTTCTTCCCCGCCTCACCGATTCGCTTGATCAAAGTCGTCTCGATTGCCATATGAATATCTTCATACGCCGGATCGAACTCAAATTTCCCCTCATCCATCTCCATCGCGATATCTTCCAGTCCGCTCGTAATCTCTTCAAGTTCCGCCTTACTAATCAATCCCACCGCTTCCAGCATCCGCGCATGCGCGATACTCCCCGCGATATCATGTTTATACATCCGCCGGTCGAATGAAAGCGACTCGACAAACTGTTGTGTCGCCGCCGCCGGCGACTGCGAAAACCGCCCATGCCAAATCGGCGAACCCTTCTCCTGTTTTTTCTCCCTCATGTCATATCCTTTCTGTAGGGGGCTTCGCCCACCATCTTCTCTTCCAACTTCCAACTTTTAACTTCTATCTTCTCTATTAAAACAAAAGCGAAGCGAAGAATCAAAATAACTCTTCGCTTCGCCCAATGTTCTTTTCTTGTCTTAACCTATTTCTCCAACCGGCTCACGAGCTTCTCATACTGCTCCATGATCCCCTTGGGCAAATCTTCGCCAAACTTCGCCAGAAATTCCTTATGCTCCGCCAGTTCCTGTTTCCAATCCGCCGGATCAATCGCCAGCAACTGCTCCAAAGCGCCATCCGAAACATTCACGCCTTCCAGCATCAGCCCGTCCTTCGTCGGAATATATCCAATCGGTGTCTCGACCGCCTTGCCCGCGTTCTTCGTCCGCTCAGCGATCCATGCCAGCACGCGAATATTCTCACCGAATCCAGGCCACAGAAATTTCCCGTTCGCATCCTTCCTGAACCAATTCACATGGAAAACCTTCGGCGGATGGCTGATCTTTTGGCCCATATCAATCCAGTGAGCAAGATAATCGCAAATATGATATCCGCAGAACGGCAGCATCGCCATCGGGTCCCGGCGAACCACACCAACCTTACCTTCCGCCGCCGCCGTCTGCTCCGATGCCATCGTCGCACCTACATAAACCCCATGGTTCCAGTCATAACTCTGATACACCAACGGGGCAAGTCGCGCCCGACGGCCGCCGAAAATAATCGCCGAAATCGGCACGCCCTGCGGGTCCTGCCACTTCGGACTTAGCGTCGGACACTGACTCACCGGCGCCGTAAATCGTGAATTCGGATGCGCCCCGTTAACTCCGTTCCCCGGAGTCCACGGATTCCCAAGCCAATCCGTCCCGTCCGACGGTGGCGGAACATCCATCCCTTCCCACCAGACTTCACCATTCTTGCCTTGCAGCACATTCGTAAACAACGAATTCTTCGTCACGGTATTAAGGGCGTTGGGATTGGTATTCGCCGACGTCCCCGGTGCCACTCCGAAAAATCCGTTCTCCGGATTCATCGCCCAAAGCCGTCCGTCCGGACCAACGTTCAACCACGCAATATCGTCGCCAACCGTCCAAACCCGATATCCCTGCTCCTTAAGCGGTGATTCCAGCATCGCCAGGTTCGTCTTCCCGCATGCGCTCGGAAACGCCGCCGCCATATACGTCACTTCTCCGTCCGGAGCTTCCATTCCAAGAATCAGCATGTGCTCTGCCATCCAGCCTTCATTTTTCGCCTGGAAACTCGCGATACGCAGCGAATGACACTTCTTGCCCAGCAGCGCATTCCCACCGTAACCCGAACCGATACTCCAGATCGCGTCTTCTTCCGGAAAATGCAGAATATATTTATTCTCAGGCTCCAGATCGCCCAGCGAATGGAATCCCTTCACGAAAGGCTTATCCGTACCAAGCATCTCCAACGCCGCCTTGCCCATACGTGTCATGATCCGCATACTGATCACCACGTAAAGACTGTCGGTAACCTCAACGCCCACTCTGCTGTAAGGCGAACCGATCGGCCCCATCACATAAGGCATCACGTACATCGTCCGGCCCTTCATACATCCGTCAAACAACGGCATCACCATCGCCTTCGCCTCAGCCGGGTCCATCCAGTTATTCATCGGCCCCGCGTCACGCTTCGTCTTCGTGCAGATAAACGTCCTGCCTTCGGTCCGCGCCACATCCTTCGGATGACTCCGATGATACAGACACCCAGGCCATTTCTGCTCATCAAGCGTATGAAAAACGCCCGTCGCAATCGCTTCCTTCTTCAACCGGGCATCCTCTTCCGCCGAACCGTCACAAAGATAAATCCGGTCGGGCTTGGTGATACCAGCCGCCTCAGCTATCCAGGCCTTCAATCCCTCATGTTGAATTTCCATTATCACTCCTTCACCATTCAAAAAATCGCGCGCATAATTGTACCTTTCTCAATACTCTTGAGAAAAGAAATTATGAATTATTTCCCTGTATGAGAACCCTTGCCCACCATCGCCTTATCGGAAATGTCCTTGCGGTAATAGGCGCCGTCAAACGTAATCTTTTCCACCGCCGTGTACGCACGGGACTTCGCATCCAAAAGCGTCTCACCAAGGGTCGTCACTCCCAAAACCCGTCCGCCGAAAGTCACGAGTCGGCCCGCGTTGTTCCGGGTGGTTCCCGCGTGGAAAACCATCACATCCTCTACCGCCTGGGCCTCTTCGATCCCGCTGATCGCCATCCCCGGATCATACTTGCCCGGATACCCCCCGGACGCCATCACCACACAAACCGAAGGCCGTGAATCCCATTCGAGTGTGACCTCGTCAAGCTTCCCTTCCGCCGTCGCCATCAACGCCTCGAACAGGTCCGACTTGAGCCGCATCATGATAGGCTGCGTCTCCGGATCGCCGAACCGAGTATTAAATTCCAGAACCTTAGGCCCTGTCGTGGTTAACATCAATCCCGCGTAAAGAACACCATTATATCGCGTCCCGCTGCGATTGATCGCGTCCACAATCGGAACCAGCACCTGACGCTCGATCTGCTGTATAATCGAATCCGTCACAAAAGGAACAGGACTATAAGCTCCCATCCCGCCGGTATTTGGGCCTGTATCACCCTCGCCGATCGCCTTGTGGTCCTGCGCCGTCTCCAGAACATATATATTCCTGCCGTCCACCAACGCCAGCACCGAAACTTCCTGCCCCGTAAGCTTTTCCTCAACCACCAGCTTATCGCCCGACTCCCCAAAAATCCGATCAACCATGATCTTTTCCGCCGCGCGAAGCGCATCGGCAGGGTCTTCGCAAACGATCACCCCTTTCCCCATCGCCGGTCCCGACGCCTTGATCACCAACGGTTCATCCCGCGATGCAATGTACGCCTTGGCGTCCGCGTAATTCGTAAAAATTCTCGATTCCGCCGTCGGTACGGAGTATTGTCTCATTAATTCTTTACAATAAGCTTTGTCCGACTCCAGCATCGCCGCCTGCTGCGTCGGCCCGAACACCCTGATCCCCCCCTCTCCCAACCGATCCGCCAGCCCCCCAAACAACGGGTTTTCCGGACCAATTACTACTAAATCAATTTTCTCTTCTTTGGCGAAAGTTACAAGATCGTGTATATTTGTATCCGAAATATTCACGTTTGTGGAACATTCTGCTGTTCCCGGGTTGCCCGGCGCGCAGTATAATTTGGAGACATTTGGGGAACTGGAGAGTTTCCAGGCCAATGCGTGCTCACGACCACCGGAACCAACGACTAATACTTTCATAAGCGACATTCTCAGTTATAATGATTAAAAAGTGTTTTAATTCAGCGCATAGTATCATCACGGACTATACTCAGGCAGAGCAAAATGTTATCATTTTCATGATTTAGACACAAGAAAAATCGACCCAAACTTTTTTCAAATTCTTAATTTTCAATAGCAGGAATAAAAAATTTTAAAAAAGTATTAAAAAGAAGATATCAGGGTGACAATTCGGTAACATTGAGGCTTTAAAATCAATCCATCGTTTGAAATCGACTGTTTATTTTTTATGGAGGAATAACGATGCGAAGAATAATGATTTTATCCGTGATGTTTTTTGGAGTAACGATATTTGAAGGCGTTTCCGCAGAAATTATGTAATATTTTGAACGATTATTCCTATTTTCCACTGATTCCCGCGCCCCAACGTCGATTTTTGATGCATCAGATTCTGATCAGGATGCCGGTGCGAAAGAACATCTTTATTATGTGGCTCAGGAAGACATGGCGGCGGAGTTTCTGGAATCGGAAACAGAAATTACGACAAAAAATTCGCTGTCGCGCACGAAACTTCCCGATGTCTGGCAGGTGAGAACGAAAAACGGAGATGTGTTACTGCTTTATACGACTCAGAAACTCAAAGACAATATCCAATACTTGCGATATCCGGAAGGGATTCACCTGCGAAGAAATGGTTTTTATGTGGAGGCCAAACCGTCAAACGAATCATGGCGGCAGAAGCCTTTTATGGAACTATCTGCCGGACAAGCTTTGCCCGACTGGTCGTTGGGATTATTTTTTTATAAAGGTGATTGCGATCCATTTGCTGCGGCGGAAAAACAGCAGCGAACGATTTACTTGTGGACGAGTATTTTGGGAATTGCGGCGATGGGAATTTTAGTTGGGATGGTTGGCCGATACCAGATACGTCAGATGCGACTTACACGATTGAAAAACGATTTTGTCGCGACGGTGACGCATGAACTCAAGACGCCACTGGCATCGATGCGATTGTTGACCGACACGCTGTTGGAAGGGCGGTATCGTGATGAAACGCAGGTTCGGGATTATCTTGAGCTTATCGGGAAAGAGAATCATCGGCTTTCGCGATTGATCGATAATTTTCTGACGTTTTCTCGCATGGAGCGCAATAAACGTATTTTTGATTTTCGTAAAGTTCACCCCGCAGACATTGTCAATGCCGCGATCGAGAGTGTTCATGAAAAAGTCTCGGCAGAAGGTTTTGAGCTCAAGATTAACCTGGAGCCGAACCTGCCGGAGATTGTTGCCGATCGGGACGGGTTGGTGACGGTGTTGATTAATCTTTTCGATAATGCATTTAAGTACAGCGAAAGCGAAAAATGGATCGGTGTTCATGTTTACGCCGATAAGGCGATGGTTTGTTTTGAGGTAACCGACCGAGGACTCGGTATGTCGCGGCGGGAGATGAAAAATATTTTTGAGCGATTTTATCAGGTCGATCAACGGCTGAGCCGGAAGGTGGGTGGTTGCGGGCTTGGGCTTAGTATTGTAAAATTTATTGTCGATGCGCACGGTGGGGAGATCGACGTGACCAGCGAGCGAATGCTTGGTAGTCGATTTGGGGTGAAAATTCCGGTGTTGTTGGAGAATCATTCATGAGTGGAGAACATATCCTGATCATAGAAGACGATCCGGTGATGCTTCGGGGATTGAAAGATAATTTTGAATTTCAAGGTTATCGTGTTCAGGCTGTTGGTGACGGTGAGAGGGGACTTGATGCGGCTTTGCAAAATCGTCCCGATCTGATTATTCTTGATATTATGCTGCCGAAAATCAACGGCTATGAGATATGTCAGACTCTTCGCCGCGAAAATAGGGATATGCCGATTATCATGCTTACGGCCAAGGGTCAGGAGTCGGATATTGTTCTTGGGTTGAATATCGGGGCGGACGATTATATGACCAAACCGTTCAGTATTCGTGAGCTTTTGGCCCGGGCGGAGGCTTTTTTGCGGCGTCGTCGAAAAGAGGAAGCTCGAGTTTTTCGGTTTGGCGATTTTGAACTCCATCTTGCCTCGCGAAAGTTTTTTCATGGGAAAAAAGCGATTCCATTGACGCCCAAAGAGTTTGGATTATTGGTGTATTTATTGAAGAATGCGGGCAGGGTTCTGACACGCGATCAGATTATTTCCAGTGTTTGGGGGTATGATATGATCGTCACGGGCAGGAGCGTCGACCGCTGCATCAATACTCTTCGCAGCAAGATCGAGACGGAGGGTGATCATCCTGTTTTTATCGGTACTGTTCGTGAAATCGGCTATCGATTCGATATGCCTGAGGAATAAGCGGGGTGGTGGATGTATTTTTTTCGATCCTGACTCAGCGGGGGGCGGAATTTGTCGATATGTTATTTACAGGGATGTTACGGGCAGGTATGATAAAACCGGTCTGTTCAAACCTGCGGGTGTTTATTTTTGTAAGAAAACTGATTTTCAGGAGGTTATGTGATGCTGAAAAGTCGAATCAGTATGACGGTGATTGCGGGGGTGGTTTTTTGTGGGATTCAGGCTGAGGCGGGATTGTTCAAGAATGTTCGTTATGCGCTGGGGTATACGGGATTTGGCCAGCGGCTACAGCGAAATGCTGTAAGCGACGGATGGACTTATGATTTTGCTCAGACTTTCAATGATAAAGAATATGATTTTGGCAATTCGGAGTTGAACCTGACCGGATCGATGGAAGGGAGCTTTAATTTCAGTCGGCGGGGCATCCCGGAGGTGGAGTTTAATCTGAGCACGCCGGCGGGGTTGTCTTACGATTTTTTGGCGACCGACGGTCCGAACAGGTTTACCATCGACGATGGTTTTTTGGATATTGAACAGAAAATTATTTTCAATCAATTCGGGGGATATGATATTGAGCTTCAGGTGACGAATCGGGGGACGCTGGTGTATGATAATGCGGAGCTGGCTTCGAAGTCCATTAGTTTCGATGTCGGACCGATCAATATTCATGGTCAATGGCTGGTGGATGTTTTTAATTTGACGGTTGGACGATGGCTTGGTTTTTCGTTGCCGGGTGGCGGGCTTGATCAGCTTGCGTTGGGTTGGGATTCGCTGTTTTCCAGTCAGGTGGATCAGATTTTAGCAATGGCGGAAACGTCGGAAGATCTGGCACCGGCGGGCATTACGATTGCGGCGGTTCCTGAACCGTTGACGATGTTGCTGATGGCTATGGGAGGGGGTTTGGTGCTTGGGCGAAGGATTTAAATGGTTTTTGTTTTTGGATTTTCCTGAGGTTGACATTTGCGGTGGTGGGGTTTAGAATGCGGTCAGATGTTGAATGCTCCGATGAAAGATGACGGTTAGACTACGCATCCTTATATTTCGGGGGCTTTTTGGGCTTGCGAGCTAAACAATACACCAGAAAAAGAAAGGAATTTCCATGGCAGGAAACGTGATTGAATTGACGGATGATAATTTTCAGTCGGAAGTGCTTGAAGCGAATGAACCTGTGGTGGTGGATTTCTGGGCGGAGTGGTGCGGTCCGTGCCGGGCGATGTCGCCGATAATTGAGGAATTGTCCGAAATTGTCGCGGGCAAAGCGAAGGTGGCCAAGTTGAATGTGGATAAGGCTCAGAATGTGGCGATGAACTATGGGATCAGCGCGATTCCGACGGTGATTATTTTCAAGGGCGGCGAACCGGAGAAGAAGTTGGTTGGGCTGACGTCGTTGCAGGATTTGCAGGACGCGGTGGAAGCGATGGCGGTATAAATCGGTAGGTATTGAGAATATTGGTACAGGAGCAGCCTGTGGAGGATATGGGCGGCTCTTGTTTTATTTTTACGGGTGGGAGTTGGAAGAGAAGTGAACCGCCAAGACGGTAAGGACGGCATGGAAGCGGTAGAGAGAAGAGGCAGAAGAAGTTTTGGGGAGGGTTTTCGGATTTCTTTTTGGTGGGAAATGTATATACTTGTTACGTCGTAAGAGGTATACGCTCTCTTATAGTTGCGATTTTTTATGTGGGAAGAAGACGGCGTGTTGTGAGACGTGGGATGTAGATGATTATGGTGGAAGAACAAGCTGAAAATCAGGATGTTTTGCGGGAAGATGAAGCTGCGGCGGTGACGGAAGACGGGGGGCCTGTTCGGGCGTCGCTGGAGATTCGACATCGACGGTCGCATAGTAGAATCGATAAATATCTGCAGGGGCGGTTTCCGCGTTTTTCCCGGACGGCGATTCAGAAGCTGATCAAGGAAGGGGCGATTACGGTTAATGCCAAGCCCACCAAGGCGAGCTATGAGATCAATCCTGGTGATAAGATCGATCTGATCCTTCCGCCGTTGGAGTCTAAAGAGATTAAGGCGGAAAATATTCCGTTGGAGATTTTGTTTGAAGATCCGTATTTGGTGGCGGTGAATAAGCCTGCGAATATGGTATCTCATCCGGCGAGGGGGTATCAGAGCGGGACGCTGGTGAATGCGATGATGTATTATTGTCAGCAACTTTCGAAGAGCGACGATCCGATTCGGCCTGGGATTGTGCATCGGCTTGATAAGGATACGACGGGAGTGATCGTGCTGGCGAAGGACGACGAGGCGCATTGGCGGCTGGCGTTGCAATTTGAACGTCGGAAGATTTATAAGGAATATCTGGCAGTGGTAGAGGGGGAATTGGAACTTGATTCGGACCGGATCGTGGCGGCGATCGGGACGCATCCGTCGATGCGCGAGCGATATGCTGTGCGAGAGGGTGTGGGGCGACATGCGGCAACGGTTTATCAGGTGGTGGAACGGCTAAACGGATTTACCTTTGTCCGGCTGGTGCTGGAGACGGGGCGGACGCACCAGATTCGTGTGCACATGTCGCATTTACGGCATCCGATTGTCGGTGATACGCTTTATGGTGCCAGGCGGATTACGGTGGGGCAGTTGTTCAAGACGGACGATGAGACGCCGATTATGCCGCGTTTTGCGCTCCATGCGCACAAGATTCAATTTCGGCATCCGATTACGGGGCAGGATATTGTTATTCAGGCGCCGTTGCCGGCGGATATGGAGAATTTGCTGGAGTTGCTGCGAAAGAGGAAGAAATAAGAGACAGGGAAATTTCATGAGTAAGAATGAGCGACGGAAAATTTGTTCGACGACCTGGCCTGGACGACATGATGGAACTTTTGCCGAACTTCGGAAATTGCTTGATGAGAAGGGAGTGACGGCACCTGTGGTGTTGGAGGTTGGGCCTGGTGCGGCGTCGAAATATCTGGCGGGAATGCTGGCTTCGGGGGATGGCGAGAAATTGTCTCCTTTGGCGAATCGGTGGCGGGCGGTTTTGAGAAATGTCGATGGATTGATTCGGCGGATACCGAATTGTCCGCTGCATTCGTATGAGCCGGGAGAATTGTTGAAATTTTTGCCGGCGGGGGCGAAGCTGACGGTGGCGGACATCAGCGAGCCTGTGATTCGGGCGATTGAGAAACAATATCCGCAGGTTTGTGCGCGGGTGATTGATTTTACGTGTGAGACGATGGATGAGCCGGTGGATGTGGTGGTTTGTTTTTGTGTGCTGACGCGAGCGATGAGGCCGAGGGAGATTTTCGAGAATTTATATCAGTCGATCAGGCCGGGGGGGGTTCTGGTGATGGATGCGCGGAGTCGAAAGAGTTTTTCAACGGCGGAGCATGTGTTGGAAGAGATGACGGGGCATATCTGGCGGAAGCCGGAATAAGAAATGTATCCATGACAAGTGAAGCCTTGTCATGGATACGAAAATAAGTTGGAGAAACCCCTTACCGGGTGGTTTCGGCGGTTTGGATTTTGGCCCAGGTGTCTTTTAACGTTGCGATGCGGTTGAAGACGAGGTTGCCGGGGGTTGAATCCGGGTCGATGCTGAAATAACCTTGACGCTCGAATTGATAGCGTGTCTCGATGGGGGCGTTTTTAACGCTGGGTTCGATTTTGCAGTTTTTCAGGACCGTCAGCGAGTTGGGATTCAGATTTTCTTTGTAGTCGTGACCTTCTTCAACCTCGTTGGGATTGGGCTTGCTGAACAGGTGCTCGTAAAGGCGCAGCTCGGCGTCGAGAGCGTGGTCGGCGGATACCCAATGCAGCGTCGCTTTGACCTTTCGACCGTCGGGAGCGTCACCGCCTCGTGTGGCAGGGTCATAGGTGCAGTGCAGTTCGATGATTTCACCGTTGGCGTCTTTGATGACATCGGTGCAGGTGATGAAATACGCATAGCGGAGCCGAACTTCCTTGCCGGGTGAGAGGCGGAAGAATTTTTTCGGTGGATTTTCCATGAAGTCGTCCTGCTCGATATAGAGAACCTTGGAGAAGGGGACTTTTCTTGTGCCGGCGGATGGGTCTTCCGGATTGTTGACCGCGTCGAGTTCCTCGGTTTGACCATCGGGGTAATTGGTGATGACGACCTTGAGCGGATTGAGCACGCCCATGACTCGGGGGGCGTTTTTATTTAAATCTTCGCGGACGAAGTATTCAAGCAGTTGGAAATCGACGGTGCTGTTGAATTTATTGACGCCGATGCGTTTGCAGAAGTTTCGGATGGCTTGGGGGGTATAGCCTCGGCGTCGCATGCCGGAGATGGTGGGCATACGCGGATCGTCCCAGCCGCTGACGAATTTGCCTTTGACGAGTTCGAGGAGTTTGCGTTTGCTCATCACGGTGTAGGTAAGATTCAACCGGGCGAATTCGATCTGTTGCGGATGATAGACGCCGAGTTCATCGAGGAACCAGTCGTAGAGTGGGCGGTGGTTTTCAAATTCGAGGGTGCAGATCGAGTGGGTAATTTTTTCGATGGAATCTTCGATGCCGTGAGCCCAGTCGTACATGGGATAGATGCACCATTTGTCGCCGGTGCGGTGGTGCGAGGCGTGAAGGATGCGGTACATGATCGGATCTCGCATGTTGATATTGGGCGAGGAGAGGTCGATTTTGGCACGAAGCGTTTTTGAGCCGTCGGGAAATTCGCCCTTGTGCATGCGATCGAAGAGATCGAGGTTTTCGTCGATGCTTCGGTCGCGATGGGGGCAGGGTGTGCCGGGGGCGGTGAGCGTCCCGCGCATTTTACTTACTTCGCTGTGAGGACAATCGCAGACGTAGGCTTTGCCCTTTTTAATCAGATCGACGGCGTAGGCGTGCATCTGATCGAAATAGTCGGATGCATAGAAGAGATTGTCGCCCCAGTCGGCACCGAGCCAGCGGACGTCGTTGGTAATCGATTCGACGTATTCGGTTTCTTCCTTGGTGGGGTTGGTATCGTCGAAACGCAGGTGAAATTTGCCGCCGAACTCTTGGGCGATTCCGAAATTCAGGTTGATGGCTTTGGCATGGCCGATGTGCAGGTAGCCGTTGGGTTCGGGCGGAAACCGGGTGACGACCCTTCCGTCGAATTTGTTGGTTTTAAGGTCTTCTTTAACGATGTCTCGGACGAAATCGGAGCGGGCATCGTTTTCTACGATCTTATCGTTATTGTTCGGAGTATCACCGTTGGTATTCATTCGATTAACCTCATTGTTTTGAGTTTGGATTTTATTTACAAAGATATTAATTATAGTCCCGCCGGCGGCAAAACACAACGATTTGGCGAAGAAGTTGGAAGTTGGATCGAGGGCGGTGACTGTTTGTTTTTCAGTAGCGTATCAGAAATAAAAAATCCCGCCCATGTGTGACATGGACGGGATGGGGGAATTTTTGTGTGTCGATTCGGTTTACTGCTGCGATTCGGATGAACCGTCGGTGGGTTGAGCCATCGGGCACATTTGTTGGCTTGGACAACATTTACCCTGGCCTTTCATTCCGCGATGCGGACGGCCCGGACCTTTGCCCATGGGGTATTTTTCGCCCCGTGGTCCTTTGGGCCTGAGGGCACGCATCGATTCTTTGACTTTTTCCATTTCTTCAGGTGTGAGAACTTCGTTGAGTTTCGCCATCGTGTCTTTCATGATTTCCATCCGCGCCTGTCGGTCGCCTTTGGGTGCATCGGCGATGCGTTGCCTGCTGTTTTTGAGGATTTCTGTGACCTGGGCGGACCGTTCGGGCGATAGATTCAATTCTTCGATGGCTTGGAGCATGGGGGCGGGTTTGTCCGCGTGTGGTCCCGGGCCCATGCCTCTACGCTTGCCTTCACCTTTGCCTGGGCGCATCCTCTGTCTGGATTCCTTCATCATCCTTTGTTTACGTTCTTTAAGTTCGTTGAGTTTGGCTTGCTGCTGGGGTGTCAGAATGGCATTAAGATCGGCGTCGAACTTGGCTCGCTGGGCTTCGAGTTGTTTTACAATGTCGTTCAGTTCGGCTCGATTTTGAGAAACCAGCGTATTAAATTCTTCCAGTTGCTCCGGGGTCAATTCAAGTTGACAGGGCAAAGCTTTGGTGATTCGATCGTACATTTGCACAATGCCTGCGCAGCAGCCTGGACCGTCGGGACGATGAGGTCTGCCCATTTTGCCCGGGCCTGGGCCTTTCGCCGGTTGAGCCATTGTCAGTCCCAGAGGCAACAAGACCACGGTCAATGCGCCGACTATGAATCGTTTGGTATTCATGTGTTGATCTCCAATTAGTGTTGTACGGTTTGAGCCGGGACGTTCCCGGCGTTTCTACCTGATATAAACGGAGCCGAACGGGATTTATTGCAGGAAAAATTCAACGCATGCTAAACGACGGCGATGTCGCGTTTGGAGAACCAGATCGTCGAGATGATCATCAGGACGACGCTGGCGCCGAGCAAGGTCAGGATATCCTGGGTTGGATCGTAAGTGCCGGCGGCGATTTTAATCGGACGAAAATAGTAGAGCGGTCCGAGAAAGGCGATTTTTTCCACAAGTTTCCACCATTCCGCGAGGAAGTGGATCAGATAGGCGACGACGCAAAAAGCCATAGCCAGACCGACGGCGGTGCCGCGGATGGAGGCGATGGCGCCGGTGAAGATACTGACGCTCATGCACAGAATATAAATCGCGTAGAGATTGATGACAATCGTGACGATGTGCTTGAAGACGATGGGTTCAGGAAGTTTGGTTCGCTGGATACCGATCCAGGTTCCTAGGAGCATGGCCCCGGCGAGGACGGCTCCGGCGAGCAGGCCCGCGAAAATGGTCGTCAAGACGATTTTTTTTCGAGAGGTCGGCGTTGAGAGGGTCAGTTCGATGGTTCCCCGGTCGATCTGGCCGACGAGCATCCAGCTTGGGATGATAATTGCGACGGCCATCAGGATGGCGAGGGTGACGGGGTGAAGATACGCGAAGGAATTCATCGCGGTCATGGAACTGATGGCCAGCAGGTCCGGGCCGAACATCGCTTTGACGAACGGGGGCATTTTACGGATGTAGGTCAGACGATATCGCAAATTGTAAGCCGGCAGAAAGGTAACCGCCAGCCAATGAAACCCCATCAGCGTTCCGCTTGAGATCAGGAGCGTGAACCAATAATCCCACCAGGTGCGGACCAGCAGGGGCAGACTGATGGGAAGGAATCGTTGAAGTGAAGCACTAGTCCCGGGCAACATGGTTAAGCTCCTCCGTGCGGTAAAACTGCATAAAAACTTCTTCCAGGCTTGGACTTTCGATGGTGAGATATTCAACAGGATTGCGATGAAGATATTCAAGGAGCGATTGAGCGCTGCCCAGGTTCACCAGGTGATGGTGCAGAGCCGTTTGCGAGAGGATGTGCAATCCTTCGGGCAGGGGAGTCGATAACGTGCCGCCGGGTTTGAGCGAGAGATTGACGTGCTGAATTTGTGTGCTCTTGGCTCGCAGGTCCTCGATGCTGTCGTCGGCGACGATTCTACCGTCGCGGATCATGGCGACGCGGTGACAGATGCGTTCGACCTCGCTGATGATGTGGCTGGAGAAAAAAATCGTACCGCCCTGTTCGGCGTATTTTTCGAGCAGGTTATAGACCGTCTGCTGGACCAGCGGGTCGAGACTGTTGGTCGGTTCATCGAGAATCAGGACCTCCGGTTCGTGCATCATCGCCTGGATGATACCGAGCTTTTGTCGCATTCCCCGGCTGTGGGCGCGAACCTTGACGGATAGATCCAAATCCAGTGCCCGGGCGAGTTGTTCCGCTTTGGATCGACAATCCAGGCCTCGGAGGTCCGCAAGATATTTGAGCGTCGCGTAGCCTGTAAGATGGTTGAAAAAATGGACTTCGCCGGGCAGATAGCCGATCTTCTTTCGAATTGCCAGGCTCTGTTTGACGATATCGAGGCCGCAGATACGGGCTGATCCGCTGGTCGGGCGAAGCAGGCCCATCAGCAGACGAATGGTCGTTGTTTTGCCCGCGCCGTTCGGACCCAGAAAGCCGTAGATGCTTCCACGGCCGACCGACAGATGTATATCCTGTACGCCTCGCCGCCGTCCGTAGCGTTTGGTCAATCCGTTAAATTCAATCGGGTGATCCATTGCCATACCCGTTTCACCTTCAAATGATCCTTGGTTAGTTGAAATAATCACTTTAACCGACAACAGACGGTATCGTCAAGAATGAATGATGGGAGTTTTGTCGATGTCCGCCTGCCCATTTCGGCGGGCGTAATTGGTGATGGTTGGCGGATGAACAAAAAAGGGTGGGTTTCGGAAAACCCACCCTGTCTCTGACTTTTATATTCGGCGGCCGATCACCGGAGTTGTTTTTTGACGATTCCGATGATGTGGGTGCCGGTGTCCAGGCAACCGGGTTGCCGGCTGGCGAGTATTTCGAGCTGGAGAAGCTGGTTCCTCTTGGTTTCATCGGTGAGGATGTCCTCCAGCCGGTCGTGCCACGTGGTCGCGAGGCTGTTGGATGCGGTCAGGACTTCAATTGTCACCTTATTTCGCTCGAGAAGTTCTCTGAACTCTTTCGCGGTAAACAGATGTCTCGGCTGGACACAGTTCTGATATGTCTCCTGGCACAGATCGCCCGTTTTCACCATCGCGAGGTTTTCATCCAGCGAAGCCGCGTTGATCGCGTCGGGCAGATGCGCGTGGAGCGTTCCCCAGAGCGACATCACGCCGATGAGCGCGATACCGCCGGGTTTCAGCACCCGCAGCAGTTCGGCAATCGCCTGATCTCGATTTTCCATCACACAATTGATCGCACCGAAGCAGACGACGGCGTCAAAGGTGCCGTCGACGAAGGTGCCCATGTCCCGCATATCGTGTCGGACCCAGTCAACCACGCTGTAACCAAAACCGAATCGACCGGCGCACTGGCGGTTAAGCTCGAGCTGGACCGAGGAGATATTGACCAGCACGACGCGGGCGCCGAGGTCGGCGAGGACCTTCGTATAGTGCCCTGGTCCCGGACCGATCTCCAGGACGCGGTCGCCGGGTTTGATGTATTGTTTGAGGTAATGGCAGTGAACGTGGAAACTGACTTCCTGACTCGGGCATTGCCTCGGCAGGGTCCATCCCCATCGATGTTTTTCTTCAGAAATCAAATTGTTGTTGTTCGTTTTCATGTGAACCTCCATTTTCTTCTTTCCGGTTTTGATGCTGCGTCGGAATTCCGCAAAAGCATAGTTGCGCATCGGAGCGATGATCTTTTCTCCCGTGCAGAGACTTCGAAAACCGGAAAACGGATATCCAACAAAAAAGCCTTCCGGAATTCGCTTTCCGGAAGGCTTTGAATTTTCGTTATCGGTTAACGTTTTTCAATTCATTCCGGAAAGGCCCCCAACAGACAAAGAATGTTTTTAATCGCCGGCGATTGGACCCTCTTCGTCATTGAGGGCATCAGAGCGCATGCACTCGTATGACCCGAACGCGAGTCAGAAGAGCGATAACCTGTAAATACCCTGGATCGTAACATCGACTGAGCTTCCTTAAAAACATACTTTATACTAATTCCATTTACTTCGTGCGCGGGGGCTAATGTCACGATATCCCGATTTCGAAGCTCATACTGCCTGAAATAGTTTATTGACATTAAAGTACCGCGCATTCAATAAGTCAATTTCGTATTACTTACTCTTAACATTTTTATGAGAGAATGTCAAGGACAAAGCAATCCCGGTTGTTAATAATATTGACCGGGATTTTTCGGCTGTGTCAAGAGGGGGCTTGATGTTCTGCCGTTTGCGCGTAGGCGAGAATCCGGAAGCGATCGCGGAGGTCCGCGAGATCACGGTGGAAGTCCGCGAGACTGTAGCGGAGGTCCGCGAGATCATGGGGGAGGTCAACGGCGGCGCGGGGGACGTCCGCATTTGTTGTGTTGATGGTAATAATGAATGTAGGTGATAGATGTCGGTGTTTGGGGAGATTTTCCGGAGTGCGACGGATATTCTTTTAATTTAACAGTATCATTACTTTTGGTTGTCGGTTCTCTTATTTGCTCTCCAGCCAGTTTTCGCCGCAGGCGGCGTCGACTTTGATCGGCACATCGAGAGTCATCGCGGTGGACATCAGTTCGACGATTTTTGTCAGGGCGATTTGCGACTGGTCTTGCGGGACCTCGAAGACCAGTTCATCATGGACCTGGATCAGCATTTTCGCGGGGATCAGGCCTCGATGAATTTCAGCGGCGATATTGATCATCGCGATTTTGATCATGTCGGCGGCGGAACCCTGGACGACCGTATTGACGGCGGTGCGCTCGGCGAAAGATCGCTGGGTGGGATTTTTGGAATCGATGTCCGGAATCGATCGGCGCCGGCCCATCATCGTGGTGGCATAGCCGGTGGTTCGTGCCTGCTCGATGCAGAGATTGATGAAGTCGCGAACGCGGGGGTATCGCTTGAAATAGTTGTCGATGAAATGTTGGGCCTCGCTTCGGCTGATGCCCAGTGTCTGCGCCAGGCCGTGAGCGGTCTGGCCGTAAATGATACCGAAGTTGACGGTTTTGGCGACTCGCCGTTGATCGTCGGTAACGAGGTGGATATCGACGCCGAAGACCTGCGATGCGACAAAGGCGTGAATGTCGCGATCATTTTTGAAGGCGCTGATGAGATGCTCGTCGCGGCTTAAGTGGGCCAGCAGCCGTAACTCCACCTGGGAGTAATCGCAGGTCAGCAGGCAGTTTTTCCGCGGGTCCGCCGGGATGAAGGCGGCGCGGATCTGTTTGCCGATTTCCGAGCGGATCGGGATGTTCTGGAGGTTCGGTTCGCTCGAGCTGAGCCGGCCTGTTGTGGTGACGGTCTGGTTGAACGAGGTATGAATCCGCCGGGTGCGCGGATTGATCATCTCCGGCAGTTTGTCGATGTAGGTATTTTTCAGCTTGATGAGCTGGCGATACTCGAGGACGAGTTTGGGCATGGGATGTTTCCAGGCGAGTTCCTCGAGGACCCGAACGTCGGTGCTTCTGCCGGTTTTGGTCAATCGGCTCGCGGGGAGTTTGAGTTCGTCGAATAAAACCTCGGCGAGTTGTTTGGGCGAATCGATATTGAACACTCTGCCGGCGAGTTTAAAAATTTCATCGCTGAGTTTGACGGTTCGGTCGCGAAGTTCCCTGGAGAGTTTGCGGAGTTTGTCGGTGTCGATGGCGACGCCGGTGAATTCCATCTCGGCCAGGACGGACATCAGGGGCATTTCGATTTTCTGGAAGAGTTCCATCAGGCCTGCTTCTTTTAGCTTTGGGGAAAAGACTTCGTAGAGGCGATAGGTGACCCAGGCATCCTCGGCGGAATAGTCGGTGACGCGGTCGGTGGAGACCTGATCGAGCGTCAGTTGCAGCAGGCCTTCGTGCTCGCCGATGAGTTCGCCGATTTTGGTGGTTTTATAGTGTAGAAATTGCTCGGCCAGGTAATCCATGCCGTGGCTGGGTCGCGAGGGGTCGAGCAGATAGCTGGCGATCATGGTATCGAAGTCGATGCCCGCGGGCTCGATGCCCACGTTTCGCAGGACGAGCAGATCGTATTTGAGGTTCTGTCCGATTTTTTTGACGGCGGGATTTTCGAGCAGGGGCTTGACGATGGCGAGCGCTTCGGGACCGATGAGGTGCTGGGCGTCGTTGGTTTTGATCGGTAGATACCAGCCTGTGGTCGCATCGACGGCGAACGAGAGCCCCACGAGTTGACAGGTCATCGGATCGACACCGGTGGTTTCGGTGTCAACAGCGATTTTTTCGCAGGCGGACCATCGGGCGACCAACTCGCGGAGTTGATCGAGACTGCGAATTTGTTCAAACCTGGGTTTTTCGATGGGTGAAGCGGATTCTGCCGGATTCGGAGCGGGCGTTACGGCGCACAGGCCCAGTTGCTGCAAAAATCGGGTAAATCCCAATTGCGTAAAGAGCTGAGCCAGTTTTTCGTGGTCGGGAATGGTCGGCTTCCAGTTTTCGGGTTCAAAATCGATGGGGACGTTGTCGAGCAGGGTAACGAGCTGTCGCGACAAGTGCAATTTTTCGACGTTGGCGGGGTCGGCGAGGTACGTTTTGACCTTCGGCGGCAGTTTGTCCATGTTTTCAAGCATTTTTTCGATCGAACCGAACTCTTTGATCAATTTTTGCGCGGTCTTGGGGCCCACACCAGGAACACCGGGAACGTTATCGGAGGTATCGCCCATCAGGGCCAGATAATCGATGACCTGGGCGGGCGTCAGACCTTTTTCCGCCAGGAGCGATTCGGCATTGATTATTTTTTCTTTGGTGCTGTCGTAGATGGAGATCGTCGGACAAATGAGTTGTTCGAGGTCCTTGTCTTTGGAACAGATGACGACTTCCATATCGTGCCGGACGCCGGCGCGGGCGAGAAACGCGATCAGGTCGTCGGCTTCGAACCCCGGAACCATGAGCGTCTTGATCCCGAGCGCTTCGAGGACCTGGTTGATGATCGGCAGTTGGCTCACGAGGTCTTCGGGCATGGGAGGGCGGTGGGCTTTATATTCGGCGAACAAACTGTCGCGATAGGTCTTGCCGGGCGGATCGAAGATGGTGACAATATAGTCGGGCTGATGGTCCCGGAGAATTTTTAAGATGACCGAAGTCATGCCGTAGACGGCGTTGGTCGGCTGGCCCGAAGGGCTGGTGAGATTGCGAATGGCATAAAAGGCGGCGTAAAGATGCGAATGGCCGTCGATAATGTAGAGTTTTTTGCTCATGGGTTTCCGATCAATAATAAATTAGTGCAAAGGACAAAGTAAAAAAGTAAAATTGTTGAGCGTATTATGCATTTTATTCCCATTGCTCTAAATTTTATCATAATTTAGACCAGTTTGATGCAGGGGAGTCAACTTTTTTATTGACTCGCAGGCGGAATGAACTTAAGTTTAAGCATACCATATACTTGCTTGAATAGTGCCAGGGTAGAAACGGATGGATAACCCTGGCCAGATAATAATGTCAGCTTACCGAAAGGAGCTTTCAGGATGGCCGTCGTACCCGCTTCCGGTCGCACCGTACCGCTTTATGTATTGATTATTTTTATCGTTCTGTTTCTTCTGGCGACAACGGGGTTGGTTCTGTTGTTTGTGAACCAGGAAACCCTTCGTCAGGATTCGGAACAAGCCACCACTACTTTTAATGATTACGTGGGTGTTGCCAATAAATCCAAACTCGAGCCGTTCAAGGCGATGGGGAACGAGGCTCGGCCCAAGCTGACAGCCGTCGGCGCGCTTTTGCAGGATCGGGCGGCGTTGGCGAAGATGATGTCGGGTAATTCGGCGGCGACGGCGAAAGAGGTCAACGAAAAGGTCGATGCGTTTATCGATTCGCTTAACGATCCTTCCGTTGCCCCGCTCAAGGAAGCGGCTCGGACCGATCTGGTGGGAGCGTTCCGTCAGGCGGTCGATATCGCGAAGAATAAATCG
>JAAZAW010000333.1 GCA_012514125.1 Phycisphaerae bacterium
GGAAATAGCCTCATAACTTCCGATCGTTCTTTCGCCAGTTTCGCGATCATTTCCGGCAGAAAGACCGACACCGCAATCATGACGCCCATATTAAAAACAAAAATGATCCCCAGTGACCAAAACGCCGTCCATATCTCATCTTCCAGGTTTTTCAAATGTAAACCGACGGCTCGAAGGGGTTGACGATCCTGTCGAAGAAACCACAGAATCGCCAGGGTCACCAGTGACCCCATAATCAACACTCGGCCATAAATCCCGAATTTAATTAAACTTGCAGGAATCCAAGTCGGCGACTCACCAAAAAGAAGTCGAAACAGCGCAGGCAACAGAAACAAAATGCCAAAAATAACAATGATTTCAAAAATAGCCCACACCGGTGAGATACAAGGCGCGGTTACTCGAACAGATAAGTCAGGGCAGGGACGCGATTCATTAAACACAGGCCTAGCCAACGGCAAGCCCCCATGCGGGTCCTGCGATGGTGCAGGTTTGTCCCATCGCGCATCTGACATTATCGTCCTTCCTTCAATCGTTCCGCCAGAAAGTCGTCCAGGTCCCCAATACTTCTAATTTTCTTGACGGTCTTCTCGATATCGTATTTAACCCGCTTGAATTCGACACGATCTTCTTTCAATACCACATAACTTGCCCGCCAGTCACGATCTCGAGGCTGACCGACCGATCCGACATTGATAATCGCCCGTTCGCCCAGTTCAAAAACATCGGGTTCGCCCAGTTCGTCAGGCGGATCAAAATATGGATCGTCGAGCAAAACGCCCGGCACATGCGTATGGCCTACAAAACAGGTCATTTCTTCAAGTCGTCGGAAGTTATCCATCAATTTATTAGGATTACTGAACACGTCGTCGGCAAAGATGTATTCGTTGATGGGTTTCCGTGGTGAGCCGTGAACGCATAAAAAGCCTTCACCGCGATATTTGACGGGCCGTGAGCCGAGAAACTGCCACCGTCGGTCGCGAACTTCCTTATTAGGTTCTTCTTCCAGGCAAGTGCGAGTCCAGAACGCAGCCCGCTCTGCGCCGAGATTGAAACTGTAAGGTTCATAAAACACTGCGACATCATGATTACCGCAAACGCAGGCTTCACATCGTTCCATGATTAAATCCAGGCATTCGCGCGGATTAGGCCCATATCCCACAATATCGCCCAAACAAACAATACGTTGGATGCCCCGTTTTTCAATATCGTCGAGCACTGCCTGTAATGCTTCGAGATTACTATGAATATCAGAGATTATAGCAATCATTAATTTTGTAACGCTCTACATTATAAATAAAATTATTATTTAGTTTACCCGTTTGTATTTTCCGGCGGTAAGGCTTCGGTAATCAACATAATCGGAATGCCTTCGCGAATCGGATATCGCTTGCCGCAATCACTGCACACGATAAATTCGTCTTTCTTTTCCACATTTCCCCGGCAATCCGGACAAATCAGTATTTCCAGAAGCTCTTTATTGATTGTCATACCTTCTCCATTGATATCATTTGCGATACACGAACATCGTATTCAAGCGGAACAAGGTTGTCAAATGATTTCAGGCGTCCGGCACATTTGGAGATGATGAAAAATACAGGGGTTACGATACTTTGATCGATTGAATTATGAAGATTGATGCTCAAGTTGCTCGATCATAATTTGATGAAAGCGATTCAATAACCGTTCCACTTCGACCTGTTCTGCTTCGCTGAGTCCCTTGAGAAGCCTGACATTCGAGGAAATCCATTGATTTTTGTATTCATCGCGAGCTTTGAGACCCTGTTCGGTGATCGAGACGTTGATCTTGCGCTTATCTTTCGAATTAATCGAACAAACAATCAATGACTTGTTAAGTTTATTTTCCAGCGATCGAATAATTCGAGACATCTGGGCCGGGCGAACATCAAGGACCTGCTGGATTTCGCCCACCGTACAGATTCCCCGTTCCGCGAGCGTATCGAGGGTGACAAACTCCGGATCGGTCAAATCGAACGGGTCAACAATCCGGTGACGATGGCGAAGTGTCCAGAACATTAAATTCAGGCGAAACATTTCCTGCGCAATGGCTTGAAGTTGTTTGGATTCTTCCGCTATCGAATTTTTCAGCCGAGCAGGTGACAAAGCCAATACTCCTGTTTGCAATGTAAAGAACGATCTCGCTGTCTGTAACTTTCCGTCGAAAGCGCTTTGGAATTGATTTGATTCAAATAAAGACAGGACAGATCGTTCATTTATGAATCAAAATTTTCAATTACTATCATAACGTATTAATTCACACTCGTCAACAATTTGCCGGAGATAATTTTCAAAAATAAAGGGTACCGTATGAAACTGTACCCTTATTGTTGATATTTTTAATGTTTCTCGAAAACTTAACGAGCGAGCGGACAGGCGACGGCGCACATTTCCGCCGAACAGGGCCGAAATTTTGTAATCGGATCGTGCTGCTTCAAGGCTTCCGTCAAATTGTTTACAGTGATGTCAGCCGGCGGAGTGAGATTGAGTTGAGAACCGATGTACTTGAATCCTTCTTCATTGACCAGCGCGTAGCGTTTAGCCCAGTCGCAATGAGTTTGCTTAACCGGCGTAAACGAAATTTTCCGACCTTCAAAGGAAATTTCAACCGGTTTACGATGGGCCTGGACACTGCAAGCTTCAATACACTTACGACAACCCTTGTCACATTCTGCCCGCAAGGACGCATCGAGGTTCAAATTATCCTGTTTCAAATCCGCATCGGTCACGACGGCCATGAATCGAATATTGGTTCCGAATTGAGGTGTGATGACAAATCCGCCCTGTCCCAACGTGCCGAGTCCGGCAGCAATGGCGGCGAATCGCGAACAGAAGATATCGGATTCTTCACCTCGCGGCGTGCCGACCGTCGATGCCGTACCCATCAGGTCTTTTACCGCAACAGCTTTGTAACCTAATCGTTGCAAATCTCGTACGATTTGCAGACTCACGAGTTCGAGAATTCGCTGCGATTCGTATTGTGCGAAAACATAGGGTCCGATGGCTTGAGCCGGTGTCGTTCCTGTTCCCGTCACACTCGCTTTGGGCAGCCGAACTCCCATCACCACAACCGATTTGGCCTGAGGCAGATAATCACTCGCGGTAAGCACTTTTTTCGTCCGTTCGGTAACCTCGGGTTTGTAGGCGACAAAAACCGGATTGGTATCGCGAGCATCCAGAATTTTTTCGCCATCGAAAATCGGACGAAGCTGTTCCGCCAATTCGTCAATTCGCTTCGCTGAAGCGACTCCCACCAGATCGGCCCCCGTCTCCCGGCTCAACTTTCTGATATAAGCGGTCAAATCGTGGGGCAAATTAGACACTTTGTCTTCAGCAATTTCGGTTTTCGGTGTCAACGGAGCACTGGTCGCCAACCAGGTTGTAACCATCGGTTTTTCACCCAGTGTATTTTCAACACAAGCTTCGATTTCCGAACAAGCCGGATACCTACCCTCATAGGGGGCCGCGTTGTATCCCAATTCTTCCAACCGTTTGGCTGCAAAAAAGACTGCCTTTTGACTTATGTAGTAAGTTGGGTTAATGAGGTCGTATTCCTGAGTCTGGTTTCCCATCTTCGGACGAAGATCACGAAAACCAATCGCAACGAGACTCTTGGCATCGGGTA
Organism: Phycisphaerae bacterium; assembly: GCA_012514125.1. Taxonomy (GTDB): domain Bacteria; phylum Planctomycetota; class Phycisphaerae; order JAAYCJ01; family JAAYCJ01; genus JAAZAW01. The sequence goes on from JAAZAW010000333.1 coordinate 3,641, forward strand.
AGAATTTCGTCACATCCACGTTTCTCGCCTTCCAGCCGGCCATGTCATCCACAATGATTGCGTCAATCCCATCGGAAATCAGGTCCGCAATGAGATTTTCTTCCACCGATCTTAACACCGCATCATTTTGACCTGCGGAATTTTTTTTGCGAATCGGCGCGCTACAATAATCACGATTCCAGCTTCGCAAATGTTTCGGCAAACAGTATTTCAGGCATGAGCCAATGGTGCCGCCACGTCGCCCATATTTTTCCATGTGTTCCAGAATAACGGCTTCATCCACTTTTTCCGGCTTGGACAGTTCGGCATTAAGACCAAAATGCTCCGCCCAGGCGCATCGCCAGAGATTTTTATCTGCAAATTCATATCGTCGGCCTTCGATTTCCAAAGCGGTCATCCCTTGGACCTCCTTACCCAAGGCGCCGGCGCACGTCGCACAATATTTCACGCACATATTGCAGTGATCGCAGAGCGTATTACCCGGCAACAGCGGCGTCGAATCGAGCGGAGCATCGGTAATAATCGAAACGAAACGATTTCGCGGTCCATACTCCGGCGTCAGAGCTAAACCGCTGTATCCCATTTCCGCCAAACCCGCTGCCACAGCGGCATAGATATGACTCATGTCCGGCGCAAAAACGGAATTTAGATTTTTGTATGCGCGATATCGCCAGATATTGCTCGCGGTAATCGGAACCGCCTGATAACCCGAATCTTCCAGAAAGCGAGCCATCTGAAAAGAGATATAATCGAGATGGCAGTTCATATGATACTGCAAAGCGTAAGAGTCGATAATGTGCGGGCTTTCCTCTCCGCCGATTTCTATCATACTATCTGTATGATGAATTCCGCAGACGATTACGGATTTGGCCGTCGGCAGGATTCCCTTCGGACTCATCAGATCGGGACAATTCTTCCATCGCTCGATGTTTCCCACACCGACAAGGTCCGCACCCATATCAAACCCATACCTTTTCACTCTTGCCGTCAACAATGTTGACATTTACGTGCTCCTTTGAAAAAAATAAAAAATCGACCGAATAGAATTTTCTTTTCGAGAAAAAACAACAACCGATATCACTTTGTCAGGTGTAAGGAAAGTGTTTGACAGCACGCCGCCAGATTTTTTAAGATCCGCTCACGATTTTCCGAATCATATCGATACTTTGGCAGATGCGCGCCTAACGCACCAAATAGTTCACCCGACTCGAATGTAACAGGCATAGCCACGGAAGCCGCCTCCCTCTCAATATTTTCAGCCAAACCCTCCTGACGCAGAATCGCAAGTTGCTTTTCCAATGCCTCAACCGTATCGATGTTGTTCCAGCATTGCCCCGGCAGTCCGGAGATATTCACAATTTCCGCCAGCTCTTCTTTTGAACAAAAAGCTGCTAGAATTCGCCCCGTGACAACCTGCCAGATTCGTCTGTTTGAAGAATCCAGAGCCTCAACGTTAATTCCCACCAGTTGATCCCCCTGAATTCGGAGCAAAACCTGTCGCACTCCCCCCACCAGACTCGTAAGCACGATCGATTCATTAATGACACGAGCCAACTCCCGCATGGCACTGACTACAGGGCCTTCGGGGTCCAACTCAGCGGCTCCGGGCCTGACCAGAGAAGGTAGTTTCCACCCCAACCGATATCGCCCATCGTCCATCTTGACGGCATAGCCGCATATCGCAAGCGTTTTGAGCAGATTATGTGTTGTGGTGACTTTGAGCACCATTTGTTCCGCCAATTCCGTCAGACTGATCCCTTCAGGATGTCTCGCGATCACCTCAAGGAGTTTTAAACCTTTGTTTAACGCTTCAACCGGACACTTAGCCATTTTGTGTTCCTATATTATAGTAGTAATTCCTTTATTATTGTAATATAATGGGCGCATAAAAATCAACCCCCTGAGAGAAAAATTTTTTACCTTCTTAAATAAGATCACTGGAAATGCAAAAAAAAGTGGAGTGCTCCCCCCGGGCCACTCCACTAATGACGGTTTAAAGAATATGACATTCGACTCTCGGTATGGGAAGGATGGTCAACCTGACATCAAATAGATATCAGACCACACTCGCATCGAGGATCGAATTCCTTATTAATATAAGGCATACGAGTGACAAGTGTGTGTCACTGTGATGAGTAAAAAGTGCAAATATTTACTTTTTTTCAAAAAAAGACGATAATAGGAGTATTTTCAGGACAACTTCTAAACCATAATGATATTTATGTTGGCCACTTGATAACAAGTTAAAAATTGAAGATATGAATTCAAACCGTGTCCGACGACGTAAAATCGACGCTCTGCTGGCCCGGGCGGAGGAATCGGCACGATTTTTGAATCGCCAGACTAAGCCGATGGAGATATTCCTCGCGTGGAATCTCGCAGGCGCCGAATCGGATCAGATGGGCGGTCACATATTGAATATCAAGCAGTTCAAAATCCTGCTGACGCAATTGCTGCACCAGTCCCGCCAGTGCCACTTTCGAAGCATCGGGCTTGAAATGGAACATCGACTCACCGAAAAATGCTCCACCGATGGCCACCCCATATAGCCCACCCGCCAGTTCGGTTCCCTTCCAAACCTCGACACTGTGGCCATACCCGATTTGGTGAAGTTGACAAAAGCATTCGATAATCCGCTCCGTGATCCACGTGCTGGCTCGATCACTGCACGCCCGAATCACTTTTTCAAAACTCTGATTGAGTGTCACGTGAAATTTCCCGGTTCGCAGGGTGGATCGCAACGTGCGCGAGAGATGAAATTTGTTCAACTCGATAATGGCACGAGGGTCCGGGCTATACCAGTCGATCCTGCCGGTTTCCGGGTCGCCCATCGGGAAAATCCCGTGCGCATATCCCCAGAGAATCAACGGCTCATTGAACTGACCGTCGAGCATGGCCTGAATCATTTGATTGTCATTATTATCCGTCCGCGCCACGAGTTCTCACTGTCGAAAACGATAGATCATCCAGAAAATCACTGACAGCACCGCGGATATCAGGATACTCGTTGCCAGGGGAAACGCCAGCGTAAAATTATCGCGGCGAATCACAATATCGCCCGGCAACCGACCCAGCGGCGTCTTGCCGACGAGCATCAGAATCAGGCCCGCCACAACGGCTACTCCGCCAATCAGGATTAACATTTTACCCAACTCGTTCATACGATTGATATCCCTATACAGACCAAAAAACACCCGAACTTTCGCTCATTATAAGTATATCCTGTATCGACTCGGCTTCAAACACGGAATTCGCTTGTCTTTCATGAAACTCAATGGTAGAAGGAAATCTTTGACTCAGGAGAGAGTGTGTCTGTGGTTAAATCGTTTTATCGAACTATCAAAGATCGCTGGCAGAGCGAAAGCGGATACCGTCAGGTTCTGATTATTGCCTTTCCCTTGATTCTCAGTACCGGCTCGTGGTCCGTCCAGCAATTCGTCGATCGAGTTTTCCTGACCTGGTATTCACCTGAAGCCGTTGCCGCCGCCATGCCTGCGGGTCTGCTCAATTTCACCATCATGAGTTTCTTCCTCGGCATAGCGGGCTACGTCAGCACCTTCGCCGCCCAATACTACGGCGCCAATCAGCATCAACGAATCGGTCCGGCAATCTGGCAGGGCAACTATGTCGCCTTGCTGGGCGGTCTATTTTTGATAGGAATGATCCCTCTGGCTGAACCTTTTTTCAAATATGTCAACCACGCGCCCGGTGTCCAGAAAAACGAAATTATCTACTTCCAGATTCTTTGTCTCGGCGGTTTTGGCAGTATCGCCGTCTCGGCTATGTCCGGATTTTTTTCCGGACGGGGTAAAACCTGGCCGATCTTGTGGGCGAACATCGCGGGCACCGCGACCAATTTAATCGGCGATTACCTGCTGATCTTCGGAAAATTCGGCTTTCCCGAAATGGGTATCACCGGTGCCGCCATCGCCACGATCCTGACGCCTGTGCCCGCGTTGATCATTTATGCCATCATCTTCTCCAGACCCAAATACAATCATCGTTACCACCTGCTCAAAGGCTGGCGATTTGAAAAACCGTTGTTCATGCGGTTGATGAAATTCGGTGTGCCCAGCGGCGTCCAGTTCTTTCTCGACGTCGCAGGCTTTACCGCCTTTCTCCTGTTTATTGGTAAAATCAATCCCGGTGACGTCTCAATCCTGGCTGCTACGAATATCGCGTTCGGAATCAATTCGCTGTCGTTCATGCCGATGATCGGCGTGGGAATCGCCGTCTCCGTTCTCGTGGGCCAGCACTTGGGGAAAGATCGTTCGGACTTGGCTGAAAAAAGTGTATACTCCGGATTTCATATCACGATTCTTTACATGGGCGCCATTGCCGCACTGTACGTGCTGACTCCGGAAATTTTCATCGATCCGTTCGATAGCGGTTCGAATAAAGAAGAATTCGCACGTATCCGCCAACTGACGATCGTCCTGCTCAAATTCGTCGCGGTCTATTCAATCTTCGACACCATGAATATTATCTTCGCCTCCGCCATCAAAGGCGCCGGCGATACCAAATACGTCATGTACATGATCGTCGTCATATCGCTGGGCGTGCTGGTCATTCCAAGCTACATCGCATTGCTTCATTTCGGCGGCGGCATCTACGTCGCATGGACCATCGGTTCCCTTTACGTGATTCTTCTCGGATTTGCCTTTCTCAAACGATTCCTCGGCGGGAAATGGAAAACCATGCGCGTTATCGAAGAACATCCGATCACGCTTCCGCTGAACCCGCCGATCAACCCGATAGGCTCGGACATGCAGGAATAACAATAAAATTCTTCGCAGGGGCGTCTTGAGGCGCCCTTTTATTTATTGAACAAATCGATCTATTTCCCATAATCTATCGCACTGCGTTCGACCATCTGTTCAAACGCCTGAATCAGTTTCGCAAGCTCGTCGATATTCACCCCTTCGAGCACATCCGCCGGCGAATGCATCCGTTTCGCCGATTCAACTGATCCCTGCGTAAAACTCACCGCCAGATATCCCGCCCGCATAAACGGAATATGATCGAGTCCCACACCCGGAATCACCTTGTAATGACGAACCCTGAAACCATGCTCATTCAACGACATCTTCGCCCGTTCGGCAAACCGGAATTTGCCCCACTGTTTCAATCCTGCCATCGTCACCGTGCCGCCCGACCCCAACCCGTCGAAATTCATCACCAAAGTTCGATTTTGTCGAAGTGATTGAATGTCTTCCTTGACAAATCGAATCGCTCCCGCCAACCCCACCTCTTCGGCCCCGGTCGCCAGAAAAACCAGATTCGCATACGGAGTGATTTTCGCCGGCAATCGTTCCGCCAGAGAAAGAAGGATCGCCACCCCCGAACCATTGTCGACGGCTCCGGGCGAGAAATTCTCCGTCCGGGAAAAAAACAAAATCACCAAACAAATTCCCGCAACACCGATCATCCCCCAGACCCCCCAAGCCGGCATGGCAAAAATTCCAATCCAGTGCAATAACGCCGACAAAAATAAAATAATCCCCGCCAACACCGGCACTGAAAACAGAATCACCCGCCAAGCCATATTGAGCGTCTGCGATTTGGTGTCGTAATGCGCCACCAGCAGGATCGTCGGAAGGTCCTTATCGGGGTCGGGCGTCCTGCCCATAAGATTGCAGGTCTCAAATTTCCGCCCGATTCTGGAAAGCTTCGATCCTGAAACCGCCAGCATCACCAGCGGCACCTGCACCAGCAGCAAACCCAGCAAAACAAGCACCGCCAACGGATGATTCGCGAACAAAAATCCCGCCAGAATCAAAATCACCAGCGTCAAACCGGTGATGATTTTCCCCGCGACCACCAACGGAAAAAATGATGCCGAAAAATTCTGTCGCCGGACCTCCAACCCCGCTTTTTGGAAATAATGTTCGATAAAATCCGCGGTCTGCCGCTCCGCCATCGAACCCAGCGCCCGAGGCCCGAAAGAAAGGATCGTCCTTAAAACGTTTTCAACTGAAACGCGATAACTATCCATCACTGACCTGTCTCCCCCCGAAATTTTAAAATACTTTGATTTTCGAAAGATTTTCTTACCCTAAAAATCCGCTTCGTTCGAGTGCTGCCTTGAGACTTGCGTCAGACTCCGACACCTGCTGCCGACGATACACCACCGCTTTGACCAGAATATCCGTTTCCAGATTCAAAACCGCGCCCACCGATTTGGTGGGAAGCGTCGTATTTTCAAGTGTGGTCGGAATCAGCGCGACGGAAAACGAGTCGCCCTTCACCGACGCCACCGTCAAACTCACACCATCCAACGCCACCGACCCCTTCGGGACAATATATTGCGAAACCGCCGGATCGTCCACCTCCAGCGTCAGCCGTTTGCCGGTTCCTTCGTCCTCCAGGCGAGTAATTCGGCACGTCGTGTCCACATGACCGAGCACAAAATGCCCTTCGATCCGATCCGACATCCGCATCGCAGGCTCCAGGTTGACCACGTCACCGGGCGATAATCGTCCCAGATTCGTCCGCGAAAGTGTCTCATAAACCACGTCAAATCCAACCACCGAGCCGGAAAAACTCACCGCCGACAAACACACCCCATTTGTCGCAACCGACCCGCCCGCCGTAACTTGCGACGCCAGTTCGCCCAGATCGATCATCAGCCTCGCGCCCGCCGGCGTTTGACTTTTCGCAACAATCCTGCCTATACTCTGAATAATTCCGGTAAACATTAATATGCAACCTCGAAAATATATTATAATATAATGGTATAGAAAATGTTTACTTTTGGCTAGGTTTAAGACAATTTTATAAAATAACGTCGCGACAGGAGTGTATTTTTATGCGAAAGTTCCTTGTTATCGGTCTCGTGCTGACAGTATCGCCCATTCTTGCAATGGCGGACCAACCCTCTCAACAAAACAACAACGCCGTCCCCATGATGCTCCAGCAAACCGCCATCAAATCCATGGTCGATATCGTTTCTCGGCAGGTCGCCCGGCGATACGATCTGCGACCCGATCAATCCGCCTCAGCCAAGACCATGCTGGAAAAAAATACCCTCGAATTCGTCAATAAACACTATAACGACTTCATCGTCCTGATCCCTCAGGCCCAGGATATACGAAATCGAGTCAGGGCCGGTGAAGAACCCTCCATCGCCGAAATCAAAGACCTTTCCGCCAAACTCCTGCCAATCTACAAAGAAGCCGCCGACCTGATCGTCAGCGAAAATGAAAAATTCCACAATATTCTCGACGACCAGCAAAAAATCAAACACCAGCGAGATATGGATCGCATGAAAGCCGACGTCGCAGAAACAACCCAAAAACTCGAACGCTGGAAAAACGGCGATTATCAACCCGGTGAATTTCTCAACAAACGAAATCGGGCAAACCGCCAACAAACCGCCAACAAACCAACCCAAACGGTACAGGAAGAAGAACTCACCCCCACCTCGCTGGGTTTCTGGGAACTCTACGTCAAGACCTTCATCGAAGCCTTCCAGCTTGAAAAAGGTCAGGTTACCCTCGCCTATTCGGTCCTCAACGACCTGAAGGTCAAGGCCCAGGCCTATCGCCACGACCATCAGGACGAATTCACGAACCTGACCCAAAAAATCCAGCAACTCACGCAGGCCAAAGCCGATGCCAAACGTGACGAAAATCTCAAAGTAACCCAGGAGAAACTCGATACGTTAAATCAGCCCCTGATGGACATGTTCGAAGAACTCAAGGAACGACTCATGGCTATCCCAACCGAAGCACAGCGAAAGGCAGCCCAGGATATCCTCGGCGCCGCTGAGGGGCAAACCACTCAGGCCGCTTCCACGCAGTCGGTTGAAAAAACAAAATAACACCTGAGACCTAACCCGTTTGAAAAAGAGGAACAGTTGAAGCAGTTGAAACGAAGAAGGCAGGTCCCAAAGACCTGCCTTTTTTCATCCGCTGTTTATTGATCCACCTTTGAGGGTATCTGCATTGCATTTTAAAATAATAAAACCTTCGGTCGCGTTACTCTCCGGCCCCGGCTGCTGCTGCGATTGATGCATCGACTTCTGTCGGCGAACGGCGAACGTCGATAAACGACCGATTACAGTCAATGTGCCGGTGCTTCAAAAAAGCACCCGTCAATAACGCCAATTTTTGCGGAGCCGTCGTCTCCAGCCCCTGCTCCTGCTCCACCGGCCTTCCCCAGCGAATCACGGTTCGGCGATCGGTGATAATCAACAACCAGCTCGAAGCCGGATCGCTTCGCCCCTGGTAATTCGTCACATCCACCGCTTTGATCTGATGCTTGAAAGGCGATTTTTGTAACAGTTTGACCAGAGCCAACCCTGCCTGCAAGTCGCCGTCGTTCCATTTTTTACCCGCTTCGGGCGATGTCCCCCGACTGCCATGAATTTCCAGCAATCCGCAATCCGCGAGCAAATCGTACTTGTATTTTCCCGGCAACACGACACCTTCGCTGTCGATCAAATAACACTCTTGTTCCAGAGTCACCATCGCTGCAGGTTCGCGGAATTCCGCGTTGATGATAAACTTGCCCCCGAAGCTTCGACGAACCCAGTGAACCTTGCGCACCCAGGAATTTCTCGCCAGTTGATCGTTTAAAACCTCCGGAAATTTATGATTCTGTCCCTGACGATGCAAATTCGTAAGTTCGTCTTTAATCGGTTGAAAACTTTCCGTCAAAATCTGTTTTGCCAGCGATTCGGACATCCAGACCGGCTGATCGTACAACGAGGCACTGACCTCGCTCGAAGTAAAAACCGCCAGATTGCTGACATACCGTTCCAGGTGTTTAAGCCCAAAAACCGTTCCGCCAAGCACACCCGCCGAGATCACAGTAATCAGACCAAGGCGCAGCAGACGTGTGCCCAGACCCGATTCTTCAATCCAGGAAAAAAAACGGCCCTGCAAGTCTTTGAGCTTCGCGCTAATGCGTGACTCTTTTGTCTTTTTCTTTTTCGCCATGACGTATACCTGAATCACAATGCTGTAAGGGTTTAATGTCTGAAGGGGACGCACAACGCCTGGCCAACGCCATCTGCACAATGGTCCGACACAGATCGACCATCGTCATCCCAGCTTTGTCGGCGGCCTTGGGCAAAAGCGAATGATCCGTGAAACCCGGAATCGCATTGACTTCCAACATATATGGGTTCAGGTCCTTATCCAGCCGCCAATCCACTCGACAAAAATCCCGCAATGACATTGCCTTCGCCAACGTCACCGAAAGCTCCTGAATCTGCTTACAGAGTTTTTTCGGCAAATCATCCACAAAAACATACGCGGTATCGTTGGCGTTGTATTTGGCCTCATAATCGTAAAATTCGCTCGCGGGCCTGATTTCAATAATGGGAAGGGCCTTTTCGCCCAGAATACTCACCGTCAGCTCCCTGCCGTCGATATATTCCTCGATCAACGTCGGACCATATTGGGCCAGGGTCTCCCGAATGACCGCATCCAACTCCGCGGCGTTCTTGACGATCGTCACTCCAAAACTGCTGCCTTCTTCTGTCGGTTTGACCACCACCGGAATCGACCAGCACGCCCGCCCGGCAGGAATGTCGGCCGCAGAAGTCACCAGATCAAACGCCGGCGTCGGAATCCCCACTTCAAGAGCACGCACTTTGGTCGTATGTTTATTCATCGAATCCCGGCAGGCCTGCGGACCGCTGCCGCAATAAACAAGTTTCCGATCTTCGAGAATCTGCTGAATCTGTCCATCTTCACCAAAGACCCCATGAAGTACCGGAAAAATCACATCCGCGGGAAGATCCAATGCTGAAAGATCAGTCGGGGTAATATCGGCGATGGTCACATGATAGCCCGCCGATTCCAGCGCTCGTGCCACCGCCTGACCCGACACGAGCGACACAGGGCGCTCCCGGCTCGGCCCGCCTGAAAGAACCGTTACTTTCAACAAATCATATGCCTTTTTAAATCGGTTATTTTCCAGCTTCATTATATCCATAATTATCCTTGGCACTCCCTTGCCCAAGGACCTTCTTTACCCATACCTTATTATCTTATTATCGGCTAAACGCCCGATAACCCCACAGTAAAACTGAAGAAATCGTATCCCGATCCCCATCCCAAAGCCTAACTCTCATCGTCCTGCCAGACTTCGACTTCCATTTCCAGCTCAACACCGTAACGGTCGTAGACCGCCACTTTGATCTGACCAATCAGCCTCATAAAGTCCTGAAAGGTGGCTTTGTTATTGTTTATAATAAAATTGGCGTGTTGTTCTGACACCACGGCATCACCGACACTTTTGCCTTTAAATCCAAGACGGTCGATCATCAGACCCGCCGGTTGTTCCGATGAGGGGTTTTTAAAGATACATCCCGCCGAGTTGACACTCATCGGCTGGGTGCTTTTCTTCAAAATCCAGGTTTCACGCATACGGTTGAGCACACGCTGCGGATCGTCCTCGACCAGATCAAGCTCAACGCGAGTAATGATTTGTTCGGAAATATTCGTATGACGATATTCAAACGTCAATTCGGGTCTTTCCCGCCAGGTGGTCGTACCGGAAACATCGATAACCTCGACCCGCGATGTCTGCGTGCCGATATCGCCGAATCGACCGCCGGCGTTCATCTTGATCGCTCCGCCGATGGTGCCGGGAATACCGACAAGCACTTCCATACCCGAAAGCCCCGCTTTGATCGTGGACTGAATCGTGTTATAAAGCGACATGCCCGCGCCGACGGTCACGACTTGCTTATCGATGTCGATGTGACCAAAGTGATCGTTGTCCAGCTTGATGACGGCGCAATTGATTCCCTCATCGTCAATCAGCAGATTCGCGCCCTGACCCATGATACGCCAGGGATAATTATTTTCTTGGCAACGCTTGATGACCTCACGCAGTTGATCGTCGCAGGTCGGCCGCACGAAATAACGCGCCGGCCCGCCGATCTTGAGCCAGGTATAAGGAGCCAACGGTTCGTTTTCAGTTACAATCTCTTCCAAGCCAGCGAACAAGTTCATCAGATATCTTCCATATATCACCAGCGCCCATCGTAATAACCAAATCGCCTGCTGCCAATTGACACTTGAGATATTGCAGAATCTGATCAAATCGCGGCAGGTAGCAGGCGGTGCCGCCCAGTTGGGCAATTCGAGCGACGAGGTCGCCGGAGTTGATCAGTTGGCATTCCGCCTGCGAGTCCCGGACAAAATAAATGTCCGGCACGATAACGGCCTCGGCGGCGGAAAAACTATGAGCAAAATCATTAAGCAAAAATCGTGTTCTGCTATGTTGATGAGGCTGAAAAATGCACCAGAGCCGTTTGGGCTGATAACGCTCCTTGGCAGCCTGGAGACTCGCCTGAATTTCAGTAGGATGATGCGCGTAATCGTCAAGGATGGTGATCTGATTCACACTGCCCTTGAGTGTCAGCCGGCGATGCGCACCCTGGAATCGCCCCAGCGTCTGGAAAATGTCCTGAGGTTCAACACCGCAATGACGGGCAATGGCGATGGCAGCCAGGGCATTATAAACGTTATGAACACCGGGAAGCTGCAAATGGCAATTCCCCAGAAGTTGATGGTCATGATAAACGTCAAACTGATAACTGCCGCCGCATAACGTCAGATTTTCCGCCCGCCAGAGGCAGCGAGGCTTTAAACCGAAGGTTTCGGCTTTGGTATCGGGATACCTGTTGAGGACTTTCGCGATATTGACATCTTCACCGTTGACGATGAGCGTACCGCCGGGGCGAATTTGCGAAACAAAGGTCCCAAAAGTCTGGAGAATTTCCTCCAGGTCGCGGTAATAATCGAGGTGATCTTCTTCAACATTCAGAATCGTCGCGACTTGGGGATGCAAATTCAGGAACGAACGATCGTATTCGCAGGCTTCGGCGATAAGGTGCGACCCTGAACCGACACCGCTGCCGCCGTTGAGTTGATCGACATTGGCGCCGATGACGAAACTGGGGTCCACGCCGGTTTCACGCAGAACAAAGGCGGTCATCGCGGTCGTGGTGCTCTTGCCGTGCGTTCCGCTGACGGCGATACCGTCATACCGGTCCATCAAAAGGCCTAACATCTGTGCATACTTGAGAATGCGAGTCCCCATGGCTTTGAGCTTGATGAGTTCGGGGTTGGTGTCCTTGACGGCGGCGGAAATCACGACATAATCGACAGGTTCGGTGAGTTCATCAGGATTATGACCCACCCAGCACCGAACACCGAGTTTCGAGAGCATCTGAATACCGCCGGAGTCGCAGACATCGGACCCACTGATCAATGCCTGCTGTTTGAGCAGGACCGACGCCAAGCCTCGCATACCGCAACCACCGATTCCAATGAAATGTATTTTTTTCCCGGCAAAATCCGGAGTTTGTTTCGCTGTTTCTTCCACCGACACGCCTGTGATTGTCATTTCGTTCCTTTAATACTAATTCCATTTACTTCGTGCGCGGGGGCTAATGCCACGATATCCCGATTTCGAAGCTCATACTGCCTGAAATAGTTTATTGACATTAAAGGACCGCGCATTCAATAAGTCAATTCCGTATAAGGTTCCGAGAATTCATCTTTCCATATTATATCTTGAATGTTTCTTAATGGAACTTTTGTTTGGTCTGGAAGACGATGACACGCCCAAAAGTCCTTCCGAGCCGAATATTCCGAATCCCCGCTTTCGCGAGAACGGCCAAAAGAAGGATCACCGAAAAATTCAGGTACGCCTTCGTTGGAAATACATCAAGAAAGTTCCACTATATTCTTCGGCATGCAGGCCCGAAAAAGAATAATCTTTCAGGACTGATACATGCTTTTTTATCCATTTTTTGTAATCGCCCCGAAAGCCGGAGAATTTCCACCGATTCAATTCAAACAATCGACATAAAATAACACCAGGAGGTTAAACGATACTAATAAACCCCCTTCAATTTTCCTCCCGATTCCATCAAAACCGTATCAATCATTAAATCTTTTGGGCACCATCGGGATAACGGCTGAAAACCGTCGTAGTCAGTTTGGAAGTATCGCCGCGGTAACGGGTGATAATCATACCGGTAACCCGGCTCTCGATATCGTAAAAAGTTTCATTCAACACCAGCATCCAGACCGAAGACTTGAGTTTGAATAAGGCACAATCGTCGGGCGTCGCCGGTTCGGTGTGGATGCTCTGTTCGATCCGTTGAATCTTCAGCTCCTGCTTTTCCTCCCACGTGAAATAAAACAAAGGACTAGCCAAATCGGCTTCGATCAATTTATCGGCATTTTGTGCGGGAATAAAACATCGATCGATCGAAATGGGCTGATTGTCGATATGATCGACTCGCGTAGCCGTCAAAAGCGGCGAGCCTGGAATCATTTTCAACGCGCGGGCCTGCTGCTCACCGGCCGGAACATTTTCAAAGGAAACAAGTTGCCGCCGAATATTCAACTGTCCGCTCAAAACCAGGTCTGAAAAATTGGATAAACCGATCGGTTTGCGCGCGGTTTCGTGGTTGAGCACAAACGTGCCAAGCCCCTGACGGCAAATCAAAAGTCCCTCCTGACTCAAAATCTGAACCGCCTGACGAATCGTTGTACGAGAAACGTGAAATTGTTCGCAAAGCTGCGGCTCGGTGGGAATCCGCTGCCCTGCGGGCCAGATTCCCTCGCGGATCAACCGGCGAATTTCCTGAGCTACATTTTCATATCGTGTCGTCATGAAGTCATGATAATTGATGACGCCGGTGAGGTCAATCACTAACCGCATCATCCGTCAAACGGAGAAAATATCGATTATTGATCCGGTCCACCCGACAGGGACATTCGAAGGTTCGCGAAAGAATCGTGTCCGTCAATATCTTGGATGTCTCGCCTGAGGCGAGCGATCTGCCATTTTTAATGACCATGACATGATTGATCCATGGCTGAATTTCTTCGATATGATGAGTGACCAACACAATCGCCGGAGCGTCCGAACATCTGGTCAGCCTGGCTAAATCATTCAGGAAATTCTCCCGCGACGCCGGATCAAGCCCCGAGCAAGGTTCATCCAGAATCAAGACCTTCGGATTATTGATCATCGCCCGCGCGATCAGCACCCGCTGACGCTCACCCTGCGAGAGTGTCTGGAATTTCCGATCCGCAATCGACCCGCCTCCCACACTTTCCAGGATTCGCCGGCCTCGCCGAAATTCCTCTTCCGAAAACTCTCGATATAATCCAAGTGACGCCTCAAGCCCTGAAACCACAATCGACAGTGCCGAATCCCTTTCGGGAATATCCTGCTGCAATACCGAGCTGACCCATCCGATCGTTTTTCTCAGCTCCGGCAAATTACATTCACCGAACTTTTCTCCCAGCACATACACCAACCCGTCGCTGGGCCACTCGTATCCGGTGATAATCTTGAGCAACGTCGTTTTACCCGAACCATTGGCGCCGAGCAACGCCCAATGTTGCCCCGGATCGATGGTCCAGGACACATCCGAAAGAAGGGTGTGTTCACCGCGAACAAACCTGATACCGACCAAATCGATCACCGCCATTTTCGTCAACTCTTCAAAACAAACCTTCGTTATCCAATCACCAGATTCACCAGACGTCTCTTGGCGATGATGACTTTGCGCACCTGCTTATCCCCGATCGATTCCTTCACACGCTCATCCGCCAACGCCAATTGCTTGAGCGTCTCTTCATCGACATCCGCCGGAACGACCAGCCGACTGCGAACCTTGCCGTTGACCTGAACCGGAACTTCCACACTCGCATCTTCCGCCAGGGCCTGGTCATACTTCGGCCAGGCTTCGTATGCAAGCGTATCCGTATGACCCAGCTTCCGCCAAAGCTCTTCACTGATGTGCGGCGCAAACGGTGAAAGAATCTGAACAAATTTTTCCATCGTCGATTTGGATTTCACCGGCTTATTGAGCATCTCGTTGACGAAAATAATCATCGCGGAAATGGCGGTATTGAAATTCATCCCTTCGATATCGTCGCCGACCTTTTTGATCGTTTTATGCAGCAACCGAAGTTCGTCTTCACCGGGTTCGACGTCCTGAATCGAGGAATGAAGCTCACCGGAGTCAACATCGATGATCATTCGCCAAACACGATGCAAAAATCGATGTACACCGGAAAGGTCGCGCGTGTTCCAGGGCTTGGTCGCCTGCAAAGGCCCCATCGCCATTTCATAAAGCCGCAACGTATCCGCCCCATACTCCGCCACAACGTCGTCCGGGTTGATCACATTCCCCAGACTCTTGGACATTTTCTCGATCGACTCAACGAGCACCTCACCGGTCGTCTTACTCTTGGGTTTATCGCCGGAAAAATCAATATCGTTAAAATTCACATACGCCCCTCGCGAATCCTTGTACGCGAACGACAGGATCATCCCCTGATTGAACAACTTTTTGAACGGCTCCTTCGTGCTCACAAGTCCCAGATCGAAGAGCACCTTGTGCCAGAACCTCGCATAGAGCAAATGCAACACCGCGTGTTCCGCCCCCCCGACATACAGGTCCACCGGCATCCAGTATTTTTCCTCCGCCGGGTCCCACGCGGCGTTGTTATTCTTCGGATCCAGATATCGCAGATAGTACCAGCATGAACCCGCCCACTGCGGCATCGTATTGGTGTCCCGCCGATAAGTCCTACCGTCGCGTTTGACAATCAGCCAATCTTCCGCATTCGCCAGCGGCGATTCTCCCGTTTTCGCAGGTTGAAAATCCGCCAGTTCCGGCAGGGCCACCGGAAGTTCACTCTCATCCACCGGCGTGGGATTGCCCTGTTCGTCAAACAAGATCGGAAAAGGCTCGCCCCAGTATCGTTGTCGAGAAAACAACCAGTCACGCAATTTATATTTCACCGCCGTCTTGCCGATCCCATGCTCTTCAAGCCAGGCGGTTATTTTCTTCTTCGCATCCGACACATTAAGCCCGTTGATGCTCGTCGAAACGGGCGACTCCGAATTGATCAATCTACCGTCGCCTTCATACGCCTGGCTGCCAATCTCCCCGCCCTCAATCACCTGAATGATCGGCAAATTGAATTTCGTCGCAAACTCCCAGTCCCGCTGATCGTGCGCCGGCACAGCCATGATCGCCCCGGTCCCGTAACTGATCAACACATAATCCGCCACCCAAATCGGAATCGGTTTCCCATTCACCGGATTGACGGCATAGGCGCCCGTGAATTCGCCCGTCTTTTCCTTCGAAAGTTCCGTTCGCTCGAGGTCCGATTTATTTCTCGCCTGGGCGCAATAATCCAGCACCGCCTGACGGCGTTCCGGCGTGACAATTTTTTCCACCAGCGGATGTTCCGGCGAAAGCACCATGTACGTCGCACCGTAAAGGGTGTCAGGCCGAGTCGTGTAAATTCTCAACGTGTACGATTCAGGCGACTCAGGCCACTTCGACGTCCGACGATTCGACTTCCACGCCTCAACTTCGCACCCCTTACCCCAAGCCCGAATCTGGTCGTCCGGCGAAATCAAAAAATCGACCTCCGCCCCTTCCGACCGCCCGATCCAGTCTCGCTGCAATTTCTTGATACTCTCAGGCCAGTCCACTTCGTCCAGATCGTTCATCAAACGATCCGCATACGCGGTAATCCTGAGCATCCATTGCCGCATGGGCTTACGGATCACCTCGTGACCCTGATCGCATCGCCCCGAGTATACCTCTTCATTCGCCAACACGGTTCGGCACGTCGGACAGAAATTCACCGGCGACTCGTGCAAATACGCCAGGCCCTTTTTGAACAACTGCAAAAAAATCCACTGCGTCCACTTGTAATAACCCGGATCGGTCGTATCGATCTCACGATCCCAATCGTAGCTGAACCCCAGAGATTTAATCTGCCGACGGAAATTATCGATGTTCTTTTGGGTCGTGACGCGAGGATGAGTCCCCGTCCGCATGGCGTAACGCTCCGCGGGCAGACCAAACGCGTCCCACCCCATCGGATGCAACACATTGAACCCCTTCATCCGTTTATATCGGCAAATAATATCCGTCGCCGTATAACCTTCGGGATGTCCCACATGAAGCCCCGCCCCGCTCGGATAAGGAAACATATCCAGGACATAATACTTCGGCTTGGACGTTTCATCCGGAACCTTAAATGTTTTATGTTCGTCCCAGTATTGTTGCCACTTTTTCTCAATTTCGAGGAAATCATACACCTTCATAATTAACCTGCTTGTAAAAAATATCCTGCCGATAAAATTCATTTTCCCGGCCCGCCGATAACGGTTTCACGTCGAGCCGACAACTTGTTTTCAATCCCAGGATTATAAGACCCACCGCCGGTTCGTACAACCGCGTAGAGAATATTTTATTTCTCATAATACACCTAGACAAATTGAACTTTGGACATATAATTGTTGGAGCAAAAACCGGGACTTGAAAAAAATGAAATGAAATAGGTCATTTTTTAACGAATCAACCCGGTTTAGCCGATTAGGTTTTGGCCGGCAGGCGCAGGCCGTCGCGATTTATCGACCTGAAAAACATGAAAGGGAGGCCGATATGGCAACCAAAGCAAGCACAAAAACAAAAAACAAAACAGAAGACCGGGGAAACAAAAATTCGTTTGAGCAATTTAAAAAATTACTGCTAAAACGCAAGGAAGAATTAGCCAGTTCCGTTAAAAATCATGTCGAAGAATTGCCCGATACCGGAATGGAAGGCGCCGCAGGCGATACCTCCGACCGGGCTTCCGCCGATTACACCAGTGAAATGTTCGGCGTTCTGCTCCAACGACAAGCAGGGACCCTCGAAGAAGTCGAACGCGCCCTGACCAAAATCGAAAAAGGAGAATTCGGAATCTGCGAAGCCTGTGAAAAAACCATTCCCGCAAAACGAATCAAAGCCCTCCCCTGGGCCCGTTTCTGCCTCGAATGCCAACAGGTTCATGATCGTAAACAGGCCCGACGCTCCTCCTCGGCATCGACCGACTGGGATTCCGACGACGATTAATAAAAAATATCAATAATCCGCTAACTAAAGGCCCAAAGTTCCCACAACTTCGGGCCTTTTCTTTTGTGGGCCCGACAGCGGGAACCTTTAGCTGGACGGCAAGGGCTGTCACCGTGAGGTCTGGTCTGAAGGAAGTCGCAGGCAAAGTGCCGGCTCGACGAACAGGAATCACATATGAGGCGGTCATGTCGGATGAGAAGGCGAATATCTTCAAAGTCCAATAGCTGTACGGAAGGCATGATCGTATATGTGGCGGGCATAGGCATGAAGGCAGGTGTGTATTACCCGGGGATATCTGTATGTCTGCCACACGCTACCCTCGTCAAGAGATGTGGGGATGAACATACAGAGGTCAGCAGAGGGCATAGTAGGTCTGAAATGTTCGACGATACACTTCAATTTAAAAACGCATTAAATGCTACTAATAAAAGGCCTTTTCACCCGACCGTCCAACCCTTAAAGATAGCCCGCCCGGGTGGCCAAATGCCAATTTTCGGAAAAATAAGCAATCCCAAAA
>JAAZAW010000334.1 GCA_012514125.1 Phycisphaerae bacterium
AGTCTCGCCTGTTTGATCACCGCGATCAGACTTTGCGGAACGATCTCGATATTCAAATCGATCTTCTGGAATTTAATCCGCTGAAATTCATTATTCATCATCATTTCGACCGGTTCCGCCACATCCGCCAGAACCATACCCAGACTCATGTTGCTGCTCACGTTCGCAAATTCAATCGTCCCCTGTTTGCCGAAATCGATTGACCCGGAATATCGCACCGTGTGAAGTTCGGGCAGCTCCTTGTTGCAGACCACCGAACTTTGAACGCACACCATCGCCAGCAATGGGGTAAGCTGTTCGTGCATCGCCATGTCATAATGATAAGTCTTGATTTCGCCGTCGAAGTTCACCTT
Organism: Phycisphaerae bacterium; assembly: GCA_012514125.1. Taxonomy (GTDB): domain Bacteria; phylum Planctomycetota; class Phycisphaerae; order JAAYCJ01; family JAAYCJ01; genus JAAZAW01. The sequence goes on from JAAZAW010000334.1 coordinate 354, forward strand.
GATCGTTATCGGCGACAATTTCGGAACAGGTCCGATCGAACCCGCCACCGCTGTGTTCTGATCTGAATACAACGTTCCAATCGGCTCGAAGGGCGAACCCAGTTTAAACGCGCTGTCCATCGATGGAATAATCGCGTGAATTCTTCCCGCAGCGATTGGAAGTTCCATCGGCCCCTGGGCAAAAAATGAATGGCCGAACCCCCAAACCTTGTCGTTAAAAACATCCGTCACCGTTCCAATCGCCGCCAGACTCATATCGCCCGAAACAATCGGAACCGCCAGTACACCCGCCGTTTCGAGGGTATTCGCGGCTGCAGATTTCTCGTCCGTCGTCCCCGACGCCGTGCCCGAACCCGTCTTCATCAGCGTCATGTTGAAAGGCGAAAGAATCGATGAGAGTTTCGTGAACGTGCTGCTTGATATCCCCGAAACACCTAACGGCGTCGCCAGGGGCACCAATCCCATAGTCCGTCTGCCCGCGTCACTCGTCGAATTTATTTTGCGATCGGGAATATCCTTACTGATTCCCGCCATGAAAAAACGATTAAAATCTTTCATCAAAACCGACGATGCATTCCTGTCCGCAGCCAGAGTTTTTAAACTCTGCGTAAACAAACTCCGATCCCCGCGAACCAGGATTTCCTTCTGGTTCATCTCCGGAGGAACCGCCAGCATCTCTTCAATAGGCTGAACTCCGCAAATCGCCGGTCCAGGCCGGGAAAAAGACCAACCAAACGCCACCGCTCCCGCGATCTTGTATTTCCCGTCTTCAGGGTCCTGCAAATACACCGGCGATCCGCTCATTCCCTGAATCACGCCCGTGCGCTCCAGGTCCTGTCCCGACAAATACACCAGAATCGCATCCCGCTTAGGCTCGAAGTTCCTGATCACATCGCGAACTTCAACCTCGAATCGTTCAATCCGAGTCCCGTAAAAAATGCTCAGGCCATAACCCTTCATCCCCGCTTTTATCTTATCAATCCCAATGTGCTTTCCCGGATCGAACCACAGGTTTCGTTCCGCGCCTATTGCCGACTGACTCAAAAAAACGGACAGTAATAAACCCACCGCGTACGTAATTGTCTTCGCCTTCATACTTATTCCTTATAGGCAGTTTATGTATGGGTAATACGATAATCTTGTTTATCGGTTTTTTCCAAGAAAAAGATATAAATCATATAAGAAAGCATTAAGTAATCACTGACAGCTTTAGCCGAAGAAAAATCCATAGAGGTCAACACCAATTAAACAATCTTAGATTCTATTTCCGTAAAAGTTTCAGACATTTTACAAAAAACTTACGAAAATTGTCACCGATCCTGTGTGATGCTCATATAAAAAAACGATTTCGCCCATTCGGACGAAACCGCCTCGATCGCTCATATCCACCTCAAAAACTAAACTAAACGCACGACCCCTGTTCGGAATCCTCCACCTTGATTTCGATCTTTTTCGCCTGGGTCAATTCCTTTTTCGGCAGATAAATTTCAAGGACACCTTTCTTATATGTCGCTCGAATCATATCCACACGCACCGCCACAGGCAGCGTCACCGATCGGGTAAAACTGCCATACGCCCGTTCGGACACATGGTACGTTTTGCCCGACTCTTCACGTTCTTTTTTCTTTTCCCCGCGGACCGTCAGAATATCGTTGGCGATAGAAACATCCATATCTTCTTCCGCCATTCCCGGCACTTCCATCTTGACGATAATCTCCGTATCGGTTTCGCAGATATCGACAGGGGGGATCAATGTCCCCGTGAGTGTACTCAAAGGCCGTTCGACAAAACGATCGAATAACGTATCAATCTCATTCCGCAGACTTTTAAACGCCCGTCCCGGCTCAAATTTGCCCATTTCCATCATCGTAATCCTCCATTCTTACAAGACGACTTTTTGGCTTCGCACCAAGAACTTCTCTTTATCCAAACAATTTAATCGCCAGTTCCGCCACTCGTCTGCCCAAAGCCTGGCATTGCTTTTTCACCCGTTCGTCCGGAACATTGATCCCCACAGGACCATAATGGTCGCCCGTCGCAGACCCTTGAACCACCATCCCATGAACCAGCATCACCTGAAGGATACTCAAAACCGTCGTTTCGTTTCCTCCGCCGATATTCGCCGATGAAGCAAACGCGCCGCCGATCTTACCCGCCAACTGTCCATGATATTGAACCGATTGATCGATCAATTCCTTGATCGAACCCGCCATCAGCCCATAATACGTGGGCGAACCGATAATAATCCCGTCATACCCCGGCAAGTCTTGTACCGAAATATGTTGAATATCGCTGACCGTTACCCTCGCCCCGGCAGCCTCCGCTCCCTGCATGACCTGTTCCGCCATGGATTGGGTATGTCCGGTCTGGGAATAATAGGTTACAAGAATCTTGGCCATTGATATACCTCCCTTGTGAGCAAAATCGTTCCAAGTGAATTTCCTATTGCTTATATCATAATCTCACCCAATCCCGCGCACAAGAAATTTTCTCGCGAAACAGGACACTTCTGCAAATCCCGGCGGGTTCCGCCATTTGTCATACTCCGGCTTAAACAAAAAGGGGTACCGGTCATAGCAACCCACACTAACGGAAATCGTCGCCCGGCACATCTGACGCGCCTTCGTATCTCAAAAGTGATGTCGAATCGCGAATAGATAAATCAGAGAAACAATACTGCTCGAAAAAAAAATACTGTGAACCACCCAGAAAAAAGGCCCTGCTATTCCGGAAAACTCTATCACTCCGGCAGCCAGGGTCATCGTCAAAAACAAAATCGCCCAGGATAACATCGAAAATCCCCTCCCCTTTGAGCTCTATCCCCACTATAAGCCACGATTTAGAAGAAGGCAATGAGTAAAATAACGGTAAAATTGCCCCACCCGGTAAAAACAAAGCGAACCACCTTAAGTGGTTCGCTTGAGTAACTATCGTTGTAACAAATCGCCTTCCTGACGTTTCTCTCAACTGATCCAGAAACTACTGTCAAGCTCGCAACCTGACGATCCGCTCATCGCGTAAAGGTCTTTGTTGTCGTCCTCTTCGATCTGATTGCGAAAAGAATCTGAAACCCCAATATTTTCCAGGCAATACTTACAAATGACACGATCATCTGTCTCGTTGAGATTAACCTCAGATCTTTCGCCGCACTTGGGACATAAAATGCTCATCCACATCATACTCACCCCTTTCAGAAAAGGTCTTAATGGATATATCATAACACCATGTCCGATAAAAGTCCATCTCTTTTTAATTATAGGACGAAATGTTGGTGGGGCCAAAGACTTTGCGTAAAACCAACGCTTCAATGCGACCTATTTTCAAAATTTACAACCCTGACGGAAAATTTTCCGCTATAATCTGGCAAAATGAATACAATTAATGTATTTTGATAAAAATCGAAGTTTCTCATGGCCAATAAAATGATTTAGAACCTCTTTCAAAATTAAGCAACGGTCCTGTATTTGGGCCGCCAGGAAAGGTCAAGAAATCATTTTGAAAGAGATTTTTTTAATGATCCAGGAGTTTTTGTGCACGAACGGGAATGTCATGTCTGGAAAAAAGATGCCCAGTCGGAATTTAATCGATGGGCGGAAACATATGATCGGTCGATTTTAAACCACCTCCTTTTCCATCGATGCTATCTGAAATTCATCGAATATATCATCCGGCATTATCCTCAACAGCAACCCATCAAGCTGCTCGACGTCGGCTGCGGGACCGGCACGTTCGCTTCGATGCTCGTGGAATCCGATCTGCAGGTTTCCCCCACGGGGTTGGATATGGCCCAGCGAATGTGCCAACTGGCAAGAGTCAAATCACAGCAGATTGGCCTCGAACAATCGATGAATTTCGTCACAGGCGACTCCGAGCACTTGCCCTTTCCGGAAAACAGTTTCCATATGGTGACTTGTTCGAATTCATTCCATCATTACCCTCATCAGGATAAAGTCGTGCGGGAAATGTTTCGTGTCCTTCGTCCCGGCGGAAGGGTGGTGATCATCGATGGTTTTCGCGATAACGCCATCGGTTGGTTTATCTTCGATGTCTGCGTAACACGGGTCGAAAAATCCGTTCATCATTGTTCTGCCCTGGAGATGTTCAATACGCTCACTGCCGCGGGGTTCGACCAGATCGAACAGGAAAAGTTCGGCTTTTGGGTCCCGGCACTGGCCACCACAGGTAAAAAACCGCTATAAAATCATTAATTGGCGGAAACAGCGATTGATTTGCCAAAGGCTGCGAACGTTGTTCGGCATATGCTGAAAGTTCCGGGAAAAAATCCGTAAAGTCCCTTCCAGGACGAGGATATTTAATTGTGGTATAATTTATTTTTAGCCGAAAATAGGATTAAGGAATGGTTTGCTCGTGGAAATCCGCCGGACTGACCATTTTCGAAATAATTAAAAATTGTAAGATGAAGGTTGCTGATGAATCGCAGAAGTGTAACACTCTGGATGACGATGGTCGTAGCCGCGTGGACGCTCATGCCCCTGGCGGGCTGCCGGGGCGGCATGACGTTGTTCAACGCGGATCGAAGTGAAATCCAATCGGCGGATCCCGCGATTCGGATTCGAGCCATTATTCATGCCGCTCGGGCCAAAGATACAGGAGCAATACCGCTAATTGTGGATCGCCTGGAAGATGAAGACCAGGCCGTTCGCCTTGTCGCGATTGAATCGCTCAAGAAATTCACCGAAAATGATTTTGGCTATCGTCCATACGATCCGCCTTATGTGAGGTCCAAGGCGGTGGAACGGTGGCGATGCTGGATAAAGGAACAGGCAACGCATTAGTGATACAGGTGAGGATGTTCATGGAGCCGGTAAAAATTACTGTAAGTTCGGACCCTTCACACATTGCGACGGTTCGCAGTGCCGTCGAATCGTTCGGCGATCATCATGGTTTTTCCCGCGAACAATCGGAAAAAATCGGATTGGCAGTCAATGAAGCGGTTTCGAATGTGATCAGGCATGGATATCTCGGAGACGTCCATCAGGAAATCGCGGTCACAATCGGTATGGTCGAAAACGACGGCAAAAAAGGGATCAAAGTGGTCATTCGCGATCATGGATTGCAGGTGGACCCCGACAGTATCAAAGGACGCGATCTCGAAGAAGTCAGACCGGGAGGATTGGGCGTTCATATAATGAAATCCATCATGGATGAAGTGTCTTATCGCTGCAGGTCGCAAGGCGGAATGGAATTGACCATGATCAAGTTCCTTCCATCGGCCAGGGAGTCAACGATATGAATCTGCAAGATTATGAAAATGAAAACGGGCCTGTCAAACGAATCGAAATTGACGGCGAAAAAGCAACGGTGACCCTTTCCAACGATATCGATATGGATTGCTCGCCCGATGTGCGAGTGGCGTTACAGGTGTTGATTCAAAGAAAAATCCCCGTGATCCATATCGATTTGCGGGAGGTCCCGCACATGGATTCATCGGGACTTGCAACGTTGATCGAAGCGTTGCAACGAATAAAACGCTATAAAGGCAAACTGGTCCTTTACGGGTTGCAAAACAGGGTCAAGAGTGTTTTTGAAATTGCCAAGTTGACGGATATTTTCGAGATAAAATAAAAGCGGTCAGCGTTCCGCCAAAAAAGAAAAGAGCGATATGAGTGATCGAACTTTAATAAAAAAAGAGAATAGTGTTTTGCTGATGCTCAGGCTCATCGGACGCACGACGCTTGGATGGTACGACAAGGTGATGAGCGGCATCCGCTTCCTGGGCGGAATGACGATCCTGCTGGGACAGATTCTATGGTGGACCGTAATGAGCCTGGTGAAACCGGACATTCGATTTCGACGCCCAGCGCTGATTTACCAGATGGTGCGGGTCGGTGTTCGAAGCATCTCAATCATCGTGCTCGTGCAGATGTTCATCGGAATTATCCTCGTCCTGCAAATGGCTCCGACACTGGATATGTATGGGCAGTTGTCGTCGGTGGCCAATATCATTGCTATCGCCGTATTTCGTGAACTCGGACCGTTGATTACCGCCGTCGTGCTTTCCGGATTTGCCGGCGCGTCGATCGCCGCCGAAATCGGAGCCATGGTGGAATCGGAAGAAGTCAAAGCCCTTCGGGCCCATGCGCTCAACCCCATTAATTTCCTGGTCGTGCCCAGAGTCTTGGCTACGGTGCTGATGATGATCGGGTTGACCGTGATCTCCGACGTGATGGGAATTATCGGCGGCTTTACAACCGCGGTTGGTTTCCTCGGCATCGACAGCCAGGTCTATCTCCAAAATACCCAGACCGCCCTGGTGGCCAAGGACTTTATCACCGGATTGTTCAAAGCGGGAATTTTCGGATTACAAATCAGTATGATCGCCTGCTATCTCGGCCTTCGCGTCACAGGCGGCGCAGTGGGCGTTGGCAAGGCGACCACGCAAACCGTCGTCTTCAGTATCGTCTCTTTAATCGCCACCGACTGCCTGTTTACCGCAATATTTTATATTTTCGGATTATAAAAGATGGTGACTCCCGTCATTGAAGTCAACAATTTGGCAAAATGGTTCACCGATGAGAATCATCGTCGATCGAGGGTTCTGCACGATGTCAATTTCAACGTCTTCCCCGGTGAAACCCTCGTAATCATGGGCGGCAGCGGCTGCGGCAAAAGTACATTGCTCAACTGCATGATCGGCGAACTTCACCCCGACAGGGGAAGCATCAAAATTTTCGAAAAAGACATCACAACGATGGATGAATTTTCGCTCAACGATATCCGCAAAAAATTCGGCATCCTTTTTCAGTCCGGAGCGCTGTTTAATTCCATGACCGTGGGCGAAAATATCGCCTTGCCCCTCCAGGAACATAGCGAAATCGATCCCTCGATTATCAATATCGTCGTCACAATCAAACTTGAACAGGTCCGGATGCTGGCCCATCGCAATAAAATCCCTTCCCAACTTTCAGGGGGACAAAAAAAACGCGCAGGCCTCGCCCGAGCCATTGCCCTGGACCCCAAAATCCTCTTTTATGATGAACCCTCCGCCGGACTCGATCCGGTAACGGTCGCAGCGATTGACGAATTGATTATTTCGCTCTCGAAAAAACTCGGTGTAACGTCCATCGTCGTAACGCACGATATGCCCTCGGCGTTTCGCATCGCCGATCGCATGGTAATGCTGCACAAAGGAAAAGTCTTAAAAGTCGGCGAAAAACGTGAATTTGAAGTGTTACGCGATACACCGGCAGAAGAATTAACCGATCCGAACGATCAGTTGATTCATCAATTTTTATTGGGATTAGGACACGGGCCTTTGACGGACTCCGAAGGAATCAGCGAATATGAAAAAATAATGACCGATGGATTTATCTAGCGTTGCCTGAGGCATAATATAATAAAAATGAATAGATATCGATAAGGAATACATACATATGGCCAGAGAACATAACGAACTTAAAGTGGGTTTGACCGTGACGATAATCCTGATACTGTTTATCGCCGTGCTGATGTTCGTCGGACAATGGGATTCCTGGTTTGCAAAAACAAAAAACATCCACGTCCGATTCAACCATACCGAGGGGGTGCAAAACCTGCGCGACAAAGACCCTATCCGCGTCGGCGGTGTGAATATCGGACACGTGACCCGAATCTGGCTCCAGACCGACCCGGTCAAAGCCGGCGACAAAACGACTCAGGAATTATTTGTCCATGTCCTGGGCGAAATACCGGAAAATGTCGTTCTCTACGACGATGCGCAGATAAGCGTCGGCGCCAAAATCGTCGGCGAAGGCGGAACGCTCGAAATCCTGAATACCGGACAAACAGGCAACATACTCACCGAAGATCAGGTCCTCAATGGCGTCCCACCGGCGAATTTCGCCGAAATGGCCGTGCGAGTATCCCGGGAACTCGATGCGCAAAATCCCCAAAGCCTCCTCGCACAAATCAAAACACAATTGGATACCACAAACGCGGCTTCCTTGATCGCCAAACTCCACAAGACCATAAACGATCTGAACGCCATTTCCGCGGTAATACGATCACAACTCAACTCCGAAGAACAAACAAGCCTCCTGGCCAAAGTGCAACAGACGATGGATAACATCAACACCCTGACCGCAGCCCTGAAAGGAGAACTCAACAAAAACGATACCGACGCCGCCATCGCGAGGGTCCATCAGGTCCTCGATAATCTAAATGTTTCCATGACCGCCGCGAAAAACATGCTCGAAACCTCCCAGCCCAAAATCCTCGCGACCGTAACCCATATCCAGAACACCGCCAAACGCATCGATGAAGATATTTCCCTGAAACTCGCGCAGGAACTGAACAAAAATGATCCCAACAGCCTGCTCGCAAAACTTCATGCAAGCCTCACCTCGGCCCAGGCCTCTATGGACAATCTCAAAACGCTCACTCAAACCGGTAAAGACGTCCTGGTGCTGAATCGCGACAATCTCCAATCCGTCATCGACAACTTCGCCGAAACCTCCGCCCACCTCAAAGCCACCTCCAAAGAAGTTCGGCGAAATCCCTGGCGGCTACTCTACAAACCCGATCAGCCCGAAAGAGAATACGCCAATCTCCTGGAAACCGCCCGGGCCTTCTCCGACGCCGCAGGAGCGCTCGACCAGGCAAACGCCAAACTCAAAACAATGGCCTCCATGAACCCCCAAGCCTTTGACACCGATGATCCTCAAATGCGAGCCATGAAAGAACAATTGAAAAAAGCATTCTGCGAATTCGAACTGGCACAGAAAAAACTCTGGGAAATCCTGCAAAAACAAACGCCCTGAGTTTATCGAAAATCAAAAACCGCTTTAACTATTTGTGAACGTTCACGTGAACGAAGGTCCAGAAACGCGCGGCGATATTCCGACTGCCGGTAAATTCCCACCGGAAAAATCGAAAGGTCCATTTTGCCCTTTTGAACCAGCGAAATAACGTGTTCATAATCGTGTCTCGCCTCCGTCTCACCGGGTAGCGGTTCTATCGCTCTGCCGGTAACTCCCACCACCTTCATCTCCCGAAGCCAGACACAGGTCAGGTCCGCCAACCCCAGTTGAGGCGTTCCCGCAACAACCAGCGTCCCCCCCGCGCGAACCAATCGCTGAGATTCCACCAACCCCGGAATTTTCCCCGTGCAGTCGTAAACCCGATCAAAACCGCCCTGCAAAAATCGCATACCTACAGGCCCCCGAAGACTCCGCGATCCACTAATCCCCGCCAGTTCGTCCATAGCCCCAGCTATTTTATTCTTACTCCAGAAAACAACCTGGTCCGCCCCGCACCGCCGCGCCAAATCCGCCTGATAAGCATGACGAACCGTCGCGGTAATCTTCACCGGCAACTCCAACGCACGCAGTCCCATGATAATCCCCATCGAAATAATCCCCGCCCCGAAAATCAGGACATGCTCGTCAGGCTTGGGCGAATCCTGCAAAATCGAATGCAAACTGCACGCCAACGGATCGATCAGGATTGCCTGCTCGTCCGAAATCTCTTCCGGAAGAGAATGAACCTGGCTTGCATGGGCAACAAAATAAGGCGACCAGCTCCCACCCGTGAAATTATTATAGCCAAGTCCCATCGCCGGAGGAAGCGAACCAAGATCAAAATTATTGCAAATCGACGGCTTGCCCACGCGGCACGCCGGACACACCTCCCTGATTTTTCTCGCCGAGCATGGAATGGGCGGATCGACGATCACTCGTTGCCCCACGCGAAAATCACGAACATCCGAGCCTGACGTATCGATCAGCGAAACGTTTTCATGTCCCATCATCACAGGCATCGAAACAAAACTTCGCAAAATCGATGCCGGGTGTTGTTGCATATACACCATATTGATATCGGTCCCGCAAATCCCCCCCAGCAGTGTACGGCAACGAACCCAGTCACCATCGGGAAGCTCCGGTACCGCCATCTCCCGAAGCGCCAATCCCCCCAGCCTCGAAAGATAACAATTTTTCCAGGCAAGCCCAAAAATCTTACACCCAACCCATCGCGCAGGCCTGACAGAAAAAACCAGCGACCTCATAAAGCGGCTAATCATAATATTTCCCTATCATCAAAATTCTTCAAAAAAAAGCCTCGCCCACACTTCCCACCTCCACACTTCCCACCTTCCCCACCTCTTCTTTTTCTGCTGCTGCCTTCCCTCTCTTCTCCATCCAAACTTCCAAACTTCCAAACTTCCCCACAACTGTAAGGTGCGTCTTGACGCACCATCTTCCAACTTTTCCTCCCATCGCCTTGCATCTGCCGCTTTGTCCATTATAATAAAATGATCAGTAATGATTAGCCCGATGGCATTTGAAAGTCAACAAAGTTTTATGGAGTAAAAAACATGATTAACGTAGGTTTGATCGGCATTGGTTTTATGGGCCACACCCATTATCAAATTCACAAAAACAACAAAAAAGTCAAAATGGTTGCCCTCGCGGATTACAACGAAACCAAGCTCGCCGGCGATTGGCGGTCCATCGGTGGAAACCTCGGGTCCAGCGAACGTGGAAAAGAAGACCTCACCGGCATTAAAACCTACGTCGATCCCATGGACCTGATCAACGACCCGAATGTCCAGATGGTCGATATCTGTCTGCCCACCGACCTGCATTCCAAATATGCCGTCGCCGCCCTCAAAGCAGGAAAACACGTCTTCCTCGAAAAACCCATGGCCAGAAATGCAAAACAAGCCAAAACCATCGCCGATGCTGCCGCCAAAGCCAAAGGATATTTCATGGTCGGACATTGCATCCGTTTCTGGCCCGAATATGAAGTCGCCTTCGAAATGATCAAAAGCAAAAAATACGGCAAACTCCGCGAAGTCTTCCTCAAACGAACCTCCACCATGCCCCTCAGCGGAGATAAAAACTGGTTCATGGACGGAAAACGAAGCGGCGGCGCAATACTCGATCTCCATA